>NZ_KV796786.1:89837-169552 GCF_001809235.1 Corynebacterium sp. HMSC072A04
CTCCGAAGCCATTTCACCCACGAGCTGGCCGGCGCGGGTGACCTTGAAGGCCGCCTTCTTGACCTCTTCGGCGACCTCGTTGAGGGTGGCGCCCTCAAGGGAGCCGAGCGCGCGATCGACCACGCCCGGGCCCGATACACCTACGGAAACGACGCAGTCCGGTTCCTCAATGCCGTGGAAGGCACCGGCCATGAAGGGGTTATCGCCCACGGAGTTGGAGAAGATCACGAGCTTGGCGCAGCCGATGGCGCTGCGATCCTTGGTGAGCTCGGCAGCTTCCTTGATGATGCGTCCCATCTGTGCCGCAGCATTCATGTTGATGCCGGCGCGGGAGGAAGCGATATTCACCGAGGAGCAGACCAGGTTTGTCTCTGCCAGGGCTTCCGGGATGGAACGGATAAGCGCCTTTTCGGCGGTCGTTGCGCCCTTTTCGACGAGCGCGGAGTAGCCACCGACGAAGTCAACACCGGTCGCTGCGGCAGCGCGATCCAGCGCGCGGGCAACGTCCACGGGGTTTCCTTCGATACCGGCCACGATGAGCGCGATGGGGGTGACAGAGATGCGCTTGTTGACAATCGGGATGCCGAGCTCGGCCTCGATTCCCTCGCACACCTCAACCAGGTGTGCGGCGCGGGATGTCACGAGGTCGTACACGGCCTCGGCGGTGGCTTCCATGGTGGGGCGTGTGCAGCCGAGCAGCGAAATGCCCATAGTGACGGTGCGGATATCGAGACGGTACTTCTCGATCATCTCGATGGTGTCGAGAATGCTGGCGGTATTGAAGCGGTTAAGCATGACTGGTTATCGTCCCTAGATCTCGTTCATTGCGGTGAACAGCGCTTCCGACTGCACGCGAATGGATTGCTTGATGGACTCACCGACGGTGTTCATCCGCTCCTGGAGCTGCTGGATGCTGACCTCGTTCTCATCGAATTCGACGCGCAAGATCATGGTGAAGTACTCAGACATGAGAGTCTGGGAGACGTCAACGATATTGACGTTAAGTTCTGCGAGAGCGGTGGACACGGCGGAGATAATGCCGGTGTTATCGACACCGGTAACAGTCATGATGGCGATCATGACTAGATTGTAGCCTGTACGTTTTTCCAGCTGCTCTGGGGTCCTGCAGAGAGATCAGATAGCGCGTACGGTGGCGCACATGACTGATACGACAACAACTGCACGCAAGAAGGTTTTGTACATCGGCGGCCACGGAAAGGTTGGGCTTTTGGCGGCGCCCAAGCTTGTCGACGCCAACCTCACCGTCCATTCCCTTATCCGTAGCCCCGACCAGGTCGCTGATATTGAAGCCCTAGGCGCCACCGCAGTGGTGCGCGATCTCACCGAGCTTTCTGTTGAGGACTGGGCAGAGCTTTTGGCTGACTATGACGTCGTCGTGTGGGGCGCTGGAAACGGTGGCCGCGCGGGTGCGGAAGTGACGTGGGCAGTCGACCGCGATGCGGCACTTGCCTCCATCGCTGGCTTGGAGAAGCTAGCGGAGGAGGGGAAGCACACCCCGGCCTACGTGATGATTTCCTACATCGGCGCTACGGAGAACACGACCGATCCTGCGGATGAGAAGTGGTACGCCTACGTGGAGTCCAAGAAGGCCGTAGATAATAAGCTCAATTTCACGGATCTTAACTACCTCATCCTGGGCCCTGCGGCCCTGACTGAAGAGCCTTCGCGTGGCATCACCGTGTTGGACAAGGATGCAGAGCGGACCGGAAAGCTGACCACTTCCCGGGAGCTTGTTGCCGAGGTTGTCGCTGAGGTTGCTCGCCGCGATAGCTTCCCGGCCTCGCCTCTGGAGTTCATCGATGGTGAAGGCCGCGTTAAGGACATCTAGGATGCAGGAGACGCCGCGGCGTTAAGGCCAGCACTTACTTGCTCGCGGGTCAGACCGTTGTGCAAGCTCGCCTGGCGAAAAGGTTTAGTAGCGAGGTGGGCGGCGATGTACCACCCCGTGGTGTGCTCGAAGGTGGCTTGGCTTTGGAAGCGCACCACGGCAATACCTTGCTCGCGGAAGGCCCGGGGAGAAGTGTGGGATTCAAACTCGTCGCTGATGATTTCTTTAACCGTGCCGTCGGGAAGGAAGAGGCGCACCTTGGCTTTGTAGTAGTACTCGGTGGGATCGGCATGCGGCACGTGCCGACCGGTCTGCCAGATCTCGCTGAGCAGAGCGGGATAGTACTCAATCCAGCCTTTTTCTGCGGCGGTGCCCAGTCGGCGTGCGCCCCACGTCGAACTGCGGATGGACCGGATCTGTCTCCCTACCGCGACCACGAGCACGAGGACAAAGACTGCGACGGCCAATCCCTGCCACCCCGAGCTGATGGACGTATCTTCGCCGATAATGGCTGATATCGCGATAGCGAGTAGCACCACCGCCACGATGAGGTTGGTTCGCAGGTTCTTCCATCCAGATGTGGATCCACCGGGCAGAGGCCCAGCCGCTGCAATGGCCCGACCGACGGCAGCTGTCGTAGGAGAAGGGTTTGGCGAAGATACTTCCCTTAAGCTACGAGGAATGAGCCTTTCGGAGTATTCATGATCCGGAAAGTCGAAGGGGGCTATCGCTTGCTGAGACATTGTGGTGGGCTCCTGAAGAAGGTGGGGCGTCCCGATGGCACGCTGTTGAGCGTTAACCTTTTACCCAGTTCTGCTCAGCAAAAGACAGCGCCGCCTCGATGTTCTTCTTGCGCAGACCATGCTGGAGTTCTAGTTGCGGTTTGTCCGAGTCGGCGCGGTATCCCACCACACTCCAGCCGTTATTGTGGTTGAAGTCAACGGTGGCGACGAGGGGACCGTCGGCGAGCAGCCGGCCGCGAAGCTTCAGCCAATTCGGGTTCGGAGCGACGAACTCCGCTGTCATGGCCTTTTTCAACGAGCCGTCTGGCTGCAAGATGAGTATCGGGGCGGTGTAATAGTAGTCGGTGTTGTCGTTGTAGTCGACGCGGCGCTTGTAGACGAGCTCCCCGATTAACGCAGGACGGTACTCAACCCACCCATTCGCCCAGGCGGTCCGCAACCTAGTTCTCCTTCCCCAGCGACCCCGCACGAGCATGACTCCGACAAAGATGAATACCAGTGCGGCAAGCCCGTTGATAATGCTGGCTATTGGTATCCCGCCGTTCGTTCCGTCTGCGCCCGGAAATAGGATAAAGAGGAATAGCACATGGAACACTGTGAAGAATAGGGACATGACACCCATGGAGATGAAGATGAATCCAAAGATGATCGCGCCGAGATTCGTATGGCCGATCGGTCGCCCGACACTATTGATAGCTTCGCGTATACCGCTGCGGTCCACGTTAGGGTTCGGCTGCTGATCGTGCTCCTTTAATTCCTTAGGCGCGAGGGAGCCGGCACTGGCTGCATCAAATTTCAGCGGTGACCGAGGCAATTGAAGAGAAGATTGCGTCATGAATCACAGTGTAAAGGGGTTAGAGCCGCCTTTCTCGTCGGTTCAACACCCAATGGGGAGTAGGACCCGTGTTGGGCGGCGGGCCAACCAATCGAACAGCGGCTTAGCGCACCCAATGCTGTTCGGCGAATTGGAGAACGGCATCAACTTGGCGGCCGGTGAGTCCATTGGAGAGTTCCGCCTCCGAGCTCGTTCCGTCGGTGCGGTAAGCAGCGACGGTCCAGCCATTATTGTTCGCAGTATCCACGGTAGCGATCCGGGAGCCCTCTGCCAGTGCAGCGCCACGTGATCTCAACGAGTTCGGGTTGTTTGCGCGGAACTCTCCGGACATGGCCTTCGCCATTGTTCCGTCTGGTTGAAGGATCATGAGCGGCGCGGAGTAATAGAAATAGGTCCGTTCACGATCGTCGGGACCTTCGGTTTTGCTGCGCAGGTAAACCAACTCACCGATGAGAGCGGGACGGTATTCTACCCAGCCATTGCGCCACGCGGTGCGCAGACGCCGAGCTTGACCGATCTCCTTGAGGATGTTCCACAGGCTCACAGCGAGAAAGGTCGCGCTGAGGAAACACAAAATGATAGGGATTAACGAAAATATGCCGATGTCAGAGAAGCTGAATCGCGGAGGACCAAAATCACCAGCGAAGAAAGAGATCGACATCTTGCACATAAATAGTCCAACTAGACCTATGATGACCCAGACTGCCAGGTCGCTGAGCTTCAGGCGCCCAGGCTGGGGCCCAGCCTCCTCGATGACCTCGCGGATCCCTGAATTATCCATTCGGGGGTTCGGCTGAGCATCGTGGGCACGCTGTTCTTTCGGGGCAAGCCGGGGTGTGGCGTTCAGACTAATTCCACACTGCGTCCGCGGAAGCTGTAGGGGAGTATGGTCCATGCGCCACAGTGTAGCGTCAACCACACTCCGGCACTGAGTGTTAAGCGCTTAGTGATCGGCGTGTGGGCCACGAATCGATTGCTCTACTAAGGACAACACCTGTTCTAGATTCTTCGTGTCCCCGAGGGCCAGGCGGTTGATAAAACCGTCCATGAAGGTCTCCAGATAAGTTACGAGGGTATCGATGGAGACGTCGTCGCGCAGCCGGCCCTTCTCAGCGTTTGATTCCAAGCGCGCGCGAACCGCCTTATCCAAAACCTGCTGCTCTTCATGCCACCGAGCAGCGAAGGAGGGATCGGTGCGCAACATCGAGGTCACCGCGAGTCTGGTGGCGAGCCAATCGTGGCGCTCTGGGTGACGCAACATCTCGCTCATTACCTCAACGAGACCGTTGTTTGCTACAACCTCGGCTTCGCGGGCCGCGTCTTCCCGGGCCAGGGCCAAAAAGAGAGACTCTTTATCGCCGAAGTGGTGAAAGATAGCCCCGCGCGATTTGCCCGTGGCTTCTTCGAGGCGTCGAACCGTGGCACCTTCATAGCCGTGCTCAGCGAAGCATCTGCGTGCACCGACCAGAATGTCATGGCGGCGGCGGTTCAGTTCGGAGTCGCTCATAATCGGCATGGTTGGGGAAAGCTCCTTAAAGCACGGCTGGGGGTAGACAGGTGACAGAAGTATGAGGGGATGAGGGGGAGAGAAGCAGAAAGGCCAGCCAGCACTCGATGTTGCTAGCTGGCCTATCCGCCTAACTATGCAGGCCGCACCGTATCCGGGGAACCTGCATGGTGGGCAAGGGTGGTTTAGGCCTTGACCATCTGGCGCAGAACGAACTGCAGGATGCCGCCGTGGCGGTAGTAGTCGGCCTCACCAGGCGTGTCGATGCGAACCTTGGCATCAAACTCAACGGTCTCGCCGGATTCCTTGGTGGCGGTTACGTGAACCGACTTCGGAATGCCGCCCTCGTTGAGAGCCTCAATACCTTCGATGTCAAAGGTTTCGGTGCCGTCCAAGCCGAGGGACTCGTGGGACTCGCCCTCCGGGAACTGCAGCGGAATAACGCCCATACCAATGAGGTTCGAGCGGTGGATGCGCTCGAAGGACTCAGTGATGACAGCCTTCACGCCAAGTAGGTTGGTGCCCTTAGCAGCCCAGTCACGGGAGGAACCGGTGCCGTACTCCTTACCTGCCAGGACAACCAGCGGGATATCGGCTGCCTTGTAGTTCTCGCAGGCGTCGAAGATGAAGGCCTGCGGTGCGCCCTCCTGGGTGAAGTCGCGGGTGTAGCCACCGGCGACGTCGACCAGCTGGTTCTGGAGGCGGATGTTAGCGAACGTACCGCGCATCATGACCTCGTGGTTACCACGACGGGAACCCAGGGAGTTGTAGTCCTGGCGCTCCACACCGTTGGCATCGAGGTACTGAGCGGCCGGGGTACCCGGCTTAATGGAGGAGGCCGGGGAGATGTGGTCGGTGGTCACGGAGTCACCGAGCTTTGCAAGGACGCGAGCGCCCTTGATGTCCTGAACGGGCTCCGGCTCAGTCGGCATGCCATCGAAGTACGGTGCCTTGCGGATGTAGGTGGAGTCTTCGTTCCACTTGAAAGTCTCACCCTCCGGGACATCCAGGCTGCGCCATGCGTCGTCGCCCTTGAACACGTCGGCGTAGTCAGCCTCGTAGAGCTCGCGGGAGATGGCCTGCTGGATGGTGTCCTCGATCTCCTGCGGAGAAGGCCAGATGTCCTTGAGGAAGACATCGTTGCCATCCTGATCCTGGCCCAGCGGCTGGGTCTCGAAATCGAAGTCCATGGTGCCCGCAATAGCGTAGGCAATGACCATGATGGGGGAAGCCAAGTAGTTCATCTTGACGTCCGGGGAAATACGGCCCTCGAAGTTACGGTTACCGGAAAGCACCGCGGTAGCAGCCAGATCATGCTCGTTGATGGCGTTGGAGATCTCCTCCGGCAGCGGGCCGGAGTTACCGATACAGGTGGTGCAGCCGAAGCCGGAGAGGTAGAAGCCCAGGGCCTCCAGATCCTTCCACAGGTCTGCGCGCTGGAAGTAGCCATCGACAACCTGGGAACCCGGAGCACAAATGGTCTTAACCCACGGCTTGGACTTCAGGCCCTTTTCAGCAGCCTTACGTGCGATAAGACCAGCGCCGACCATGACGGACGGGTTGGAGGTGTTGGTGCAGGAGGTGATGGAAGCGATGGCAACCATACCGTGGTCCAGCGTGTACTCGCCGCCGTTCGGGGAGGTGACGGTCACCGGGTTGGACTGGCGGCCGGAGCTGCCCTTAGCAGCGGACTCACCCTCGCCTGCGCGGGATTTGTTCAGGCCACCGGTCACGTCAACGAGGGAGTTCTCGTCGCCGCCCTCGGCGGTCATGCGCTTGGCCTCAACGGTGGATTCGTCGACGACGACGTCACCGGAAGCGTAGGTTGGCAGGTCCTTACGGAACTGCTCCTTGGCCTCGGAGAGGAGGATGCGGTCCTGCGGGCGCTTCGGGCCAGCGATGGACGGCTTCACGGTGGACAGGTCCAGCTCGAGGTACTCGGAGTACTCTGCCTCCGGAGCATCCTGCTCCAGCCACATACCCTGAGCCTTGGCGTATGCCTCGACGCGGTCGATCTGCTCCTGCGGGCGGCCGGTGAGCTCGAGGTACTTGATGGTCTCCTCGTCGATCGGGAAGATTGCAGCGGTGGAGCCGAACTCGGGGGACATGTTACCGATGGTGGCGCGGTTGGCCAGCGGCACGGCCTTCACGCCGTTGCCGTAGAACTCAACGAACTTCTGAACCACGCCGTGCTGACGCAGCATCTCAGTAATAGTCAGAACAACGTCGGTAGCCGTCACGCCGGTCGGAATCTCGCCGGTGAGCTTGAAGCCCACGACGCGCGGGATCAGCATGGACACCGGCTGGCCCAGCATCGCTGCCTCTGCCTCGATGCCGCCAACGCCCCAGCCCAGGATGCCTAGGCCGTTCTCCATGGTGGTGTGGGAGTCGGTACCAATACAGGTATCCGGGTATGCGAGACCGTCGTTGTCGAAGACCACGCGGGAGAGGTACTCAATGTTGACCTGGTGGACAATACCGGTTCCCGGGGGAACAACGCGGAAGTTGGAGAAGTTCTCAGCACCCCAGCGCAGGAACTGGTAGCGCTCCTGGTTGCGCTCGTACTCGATCTCAACGTTCTTCTCAAGGGCCTCGGTGGAGCCGAAGGCTTCGACGATGACGGAGTGGTCAATAACCATCTCGGCCGGGTTGAGCGGGTTCACCTGGTCCGGCTTGCCGCCGAGTGCGGTGATTGCCTCACGCATGGTTGCGAGGTCCACCACGCAAGGGACACCAGTGAAGTCCTGCATGAGAACGCGGGCCGGGGTGAACTGAATCTCAGTATCCGGCTCAGCGGACGGATCCCAATTGGCCAAAGCGTTGATGTGATCCTTGGTTACGTTCTTACCGTCCTCGTAGCGCAGCTGGTTCTCAGCCAGAACCTTGAGGGAGTACGGAAGCTTCTCCAGGCCCTCGACTGCGTTGATGTCAAAGTAGTCATAAGACTTACCATTGACCTCAAGAGTCTTCTTGGCGCCGAAGGAGTTCAGGCTTTCAGTCATAAGGAGCTCCATTCCTTGCTTTTCGCTTGTGGGTTATCGAACACTTGTCGAGGGTTCGTCGAACTATCCGACTAGCACTGACCCTTCAGGGGGCCAGGCGTGTCGACGATCTTTGAACGCGCATGTTCTCTAATACATTGTAGATGTAAGAACCCTCGGTCGACACCACTATAACAGTACGCGCGTTCTGTTTCATCCATTTTGGGGGTAGCGGCGCGTCGCGAAGCTTGTCCGGGTCCGGCGGTTTAGGCTCGACCACGAATCTGGGGAACCGAAGCGCTACAAGACAACGAGGAGTGGCAGATGATCCCGGCGGACGTAAATGTAGACGATATTGCCGCACAGCTGTCAGCCGACGGCGTTGCCTTCTCTAATCCGGAGCTGGCGCTTGACGACGACCTCCAGGCCCACATCTCAGCCTCATTACAACCCGGACACGGTATCGCAGTGGTTGACGTCTTCCCGGAGAAGATTCCGGATCTCCGCGACTTAGCGACAACCCTCCAGCAACAGACAGGGCTAGACACTGTCATCTTGCAGGCGCCCATGAAGGTCTCCGCGGTGAGCAATTCTTATGACCGCGCAACCTTGGAGGCGGCCGAAGATGCGTTGCCAACCGGTCTCGATCAGGTCACGCTGCTCAATGATTTCTATGCCACCGCTGACCATTTTTCAGCACCATGGGGAATCATTCTGGGGCTCCTTTTCTGCCTCGCTTCGGCCGTCGGATGGATAGCCTTCCGCGCGTCTGCTCGGCACAATTTGATCGCCGAAAAATAGGCGGAATAACTACGGCGCGCACTTCGCTACTCGTTGGGGCCTGACGGCAGGGGAGTGGGGAAGTGGCAAAAGTCAACCACTATCCCTTTACTTTCGAAGCGGGGGAGTGGTTTGCGTCGCGCGCCGAACGGCAAGTTATCCGTGATTGCGGGGCTTGCCAGGCCGTGAAATTTCACCGAGGGTCAAATGGCCCGCTAGAGCATCGTGCCCCAGTCCGACATGAAGGACGGATGTAGCAATCTGGGGCAATCACGAGAGCGGTCGGTGAGACAAGCCTCAAGGCGTGACGCCACACACGCACTGACAGGCCGACTTGGAAACAGACCTTGGGAGCGGGCGTTACCTAAAAGTGACAAACATCACAATCACACCTTGGTAACAAAGTCATTGCAGGTTAGGTGCTCCTGTCATGCCCTGTGGCCGCACGTGGCTGATGTGAAAGTTGAGGAAAGTGTGCGAGATGGCGTGTCGGTGACGTATGGTTCACGTATCGACTCACGGGTTGACTATTGCTCCATACGTTCATGGACCAAGCCTTGACTCTCAATTGATTTGTCGCACGGGTATGTGGGGAAGCACGCCACGAGCGAAGGGAACAGTTGGGGTTCACCGCCTGGTGGATGAACGTCGTGTCGCTGCTGACGCGAGTAGCAGAACAGTTTGCTCGAGGCAGTCGGTACCAGTGTTCAACTTTTAAAAATCGAAACACCTACCTTCCGAGTGGAAGAGGCTTCACACACTTCATTGTGCGCGTCTTTGTAGCGGGCAAGAAGCGGCCGTATGCTCTTCCGGTTTCCGGTTGGGTGCCAGCCATGGAGGCGGGCACTTGTGCCATGTGGGCGCGAGTTGCTGCTTTCACGAGCGCGGCGTCCAGCGAGGAGGAACCGTGAGAGACGTGGCCCTCAGCCAGAGGTGTGCCCCTTCGTCGTCGGATCGCGGCTAGTCCTAGGCGTACTCGCTATCGAGCGAGGGACGCTCTGCAACTGGAAGATTGGGTCGGCGGTCTGATGAGACGTTGGTGCATACACAGCGCCCGCGCAGTACCTTTAGTGTCTCCGTTGTTGGCAGGACACAGTGCCCTTTAGGGGCACGAACGCAGGAATACTCCTGCCTGCGCCAGGACGTACATGCCTCGTTCGACCACTCTTGTTCGCGTATCCATCACCGCTTCATCAGCCTCGAAGGCGTAACTCTAGGAAGCGCACGGCTTTCCTTAGGCACGCATGCAACCTTTCAGCTTCGAAGTGGTGGGGGAGGCGACGCACCCCGCAGTACCTACTCGCTATTGGCGAAGAAGCAACCTCAAGTCCCAGCGACGTTTTCTGCTGCCGCATCCGGCTTCGCCCAGCCATGAGGAAATACTGTAGGGATGCACAACTACATGGGTAGGTGTCTAGGAGATAACTCTCGTGGCCACCACATCATCCTTCGGCTTCCGGCGCTTCAAAGCAGCCTTCGCTGCTATTGCGACCACTGCAGCCTTATCTACTGCCTCCTCGCTCACTCCTGCAGTGGCGGCGGAACCTGAGCAGCTCAACATTGACTCCCTGCTATCCTCCGATAATCCGTCCATCGCTGACCTCGCCGGCGCTATCGCGCAGATCGAGGAACGTATCGCTCAAGCTGAAGCGGCCATCGGTATCCAACGCGAATCTGTGAACCGGGCGCTCGTCGATCTCAACGACGCTCGGACCAAGGCGGCCCAGGCACGCCAGGGGACCACGACGGCGCGCGAGCAACTCGACGCCGCGCAGGCGGATGTCGCGGATGCGCAAGCAAAGTTGGACGAGGTCTCACGTTCGGCCTACCGCCGCGCCAATACCTCCGACACCGTTGCGCATGCAGCAGGTAAGGATGCCCGCTCGGATATGCTTGAGCGTCAGTCCTATCTACGTTCACAATCCGATAAGCAACAGGCCGTGTTGCGTGACTTGGAAAAGCAGCGGACGGAAAAGGCCAATAAGGAATCTCAGCTGCGTAAGACCCAGCAGCTTGCTGAGGAGCGCGCAGACCGGGCCGCCGATGCCGAGACCGCGGCACGCGATCAGCTCACCGCCTCCGAAGCCTCCATCAAGGATTCGGCATCCGAGCGCGATGATCTTCTCTCACAACTCTCCGCTCTCCATAAGGCCCTCAATCAAGCTAAGGGGGTTGACGAAAATGAAGTGTCAACCCCTGAGGCTGGAACAGAGGTCAACGATGGAGCGTTGACTTCGGAGGTGCAGAGCGATACGCAGGACGCCACCGAGGCCACCGACGACGCCGATGAGCCCACGGTAGTCCCGTCCGAGCCCGCCAACACAACGACTGCCGCCGAGTCCACGACCAACGCACCGGCTGGCCCTTCGGCCTCTGATGCCAAGACTCCTACGCTCCAAGCACAGCGCTCGACCCCTGCGGCCTCTGCGGAGGAGATGAAGGAACTTTCAAGCGCTGCAAACGCGGTTGCTTCGGATCCAAACGTGCAGGAGCTGTCTTCTACTCGCGCAACGGGCTCTGAGAAGAAGGAGACAGGGCAGCCCCGAGGCGGCAGCTCTTTTGATCCGGGTGACATCGATCCTGAGACTGTTGCCCTCGGCATCGGCGTAGTTGGAACCGTCGCCTCGATGGTGGCGGCGTCCCAGCCTAACCACAACAACAGCTTGACCCAGGACGAGATCGACGCGCTTGTGCAGGGCTCTTCGAAGCTGTTTGCTCTTCAGGGCGAAGGCGAGAGCACGGGGTCCACGGCAGCGGGATCCACCGAGACGTCGACGAGCGAATCGGCATCCACAACCACGGCCACTGAGGACGAGGATTCTCTTGCCTCCGATGTGTCCGGCGTCCTAGAAGAGCTTGATACCACCGACAGCGTGACCAAGGAGGCATCGGCAACGCTGGGCGACGCCTCCCGCGAAGCAAAGATCGAGACCGTGATTGAGCGCGCCACCTCCCAGGTCGGAGTTCCGTATGCGTGGGGCGGCGGTGACGCAAATGGCCCTACCAAGGGCATCCGTGATGGAGGCGTTGCAGACTCCCACGGTGACTACAACAAGGTTGGTTTCGACTGCTCGGGTCTGGTTCTGTATGCCTTCGCGGGTGTGGGTATCTCCTTGCCGCACTACACCGGTTACCAGTACCAGAAGGGAACGAAGATTTCTCCGAGCGAAATGGAGCGCGGCGACCTTATCTTCTATGGCCCGAACGGCAACCAGCACGTGGCGATCTACCTTGGTGATGGCACCATGGTTGAAGCTCCCCAGTCTGGCCAAAACGTCAGTATCACCCCAGTACGCCAAGGCGGCATGGCCCCCTATGCCGTGCGCCTGATCTAACAAGGCGCGTTGCTAGACTGGGCTGTATGACTGACACACTGCGTACTGCCCAGGGCAACGCCCACAGCACCGATTCGGTGCCCTCCTCATTTGACGCCCTCCTCGTTCTTTCTTTCGGTGGCCCGGAAGGAAACGAGGAGGTTGTTCCATTTTTGGAGAATGTAACCCGCGGCCGTGGCATTCCCCGTGAGCGCCTCGAAGTAGTAGGGGAGCACTACTTTCATTTCGGCGGCGTAAGCCCGCTCAATGCACTGAATCGAGAGATCATCGACAATATCTCGGCAGAGCTTTCGGATCGCGGACATAATCTGCCGGTCTATTTTGGCAACCGTAACTGGCATCCCTTTGGGACAGAGGCCGTTGACCAGATGGCAGCGGACGGAGTGCGCAGCGTCGCCGTGTTTGCCACCTCGGCCTGGGGCGGCTACAGCGCCTGCCGGCAATACAACGAAGACATCGTTGCCCTGCGTCAGCACGTTGAGGATAAGAACCTTCCAGACATAACCTTCACCAAGCTGCGCCAGTTCTTCGATCACCCGAAGTTTGTAGAGGAAATGGCTGCCGCTGTCCGGGAGGCCTACACGCAGGTTCCGGACGACAAGCTGGCTAGCACTCGCATGCTCTTCACCGCGCACTCAGTGCCCACGGCACACGATGCGGTTGGAGGTGACGAAGGGGATAAACATATTTACTCCCGCCAGGTGGCGGAGGCCTCTCGCCTCGTCGCCGAGGCCGCCGGCGTTAAGGACTATGACCTCGTGTGGCAATCGCGCTCTGGTAACCCGGCCACACCGTGGCTGGAACCAGACATCGTAGACCACACCACACGGATCCACGAAGAGGAAGGCGTCAACGGCGTCGTCGTCTGTCCCATCGGATTCATCTCTGATCACATGGAGGTGATCTGGGATCTCGATTCCGAGCTCAAGCAGGCCGCCGATGCGATGGGCGTCAGTGTCTACCGCACCCGCACCGCCGGGCCGTCTGAGCGCTTTGCATCGCTGATCGTGGATCTGATCGAGGAACTAGAGCAGGGCAGTGTGCCCGCGTCCCTCGGCGAGGTCACAGTGCAGGGGTGCACGGTCAACGGCGAGCCCTGCGCCGATGGTTGCTGCGATATTTGGTCGCTGCGCAAGCCTCACTAGCGTGCGAATTCGCTTAACGCGTAGGCCACTCCCGCCATGCGCGCTTGGCGGATGTGGCGCCACAGGCGCAGAAGCTGCGGATCGAGGCTGTGGTCTTGGACTCGATCAGTCACCGTCTCGATAATGGCAGCAACCCGGTCAGCCCGAGCAAAGAGCTTTGCCGCACGCCCCGGCACCGCTGAGGGCAAGCCCGGGGTGTCGTAGAAGTCGCTCAGCGTACCTACGGTCAGCCGCGGGTTGGGGAGAGCATCGCTGCGATACCCCGTTGCTTCGATGAGAGAGGCCGATTCATTCGTTGCAGTGCTCAGCAGCGCATCCGCTTCTCCTGGGCTCAGCCACGCGGGCGAGGGCAACGGGTCCGTTTCCTCAATCACCGTCCACCGCGTCACACCTGCGATGTAGGTGGGGATAAGCACTAAATTCCTATCAGGATCGTTGGTGCGCACAACGATGGCGCCGGCCGGGTTTTCGGCCGCAGCTTGAGCGGACTCGGATCCCGCCGGAAGAGCCGGCGCTTCGCCGGGCCCAGAAAGGACCAGCCGCAGCAATGGCTCGCGTTCACCGCGCTCGATGATCGCGGCCGACTCGCGCCTTAGAAGTGACATAACATTAACGAAAGGCTTACCGTCAGCGGCTACTTGCTCGCCGCCAAGCTCAGTGAGAGCGTCGAGGAAGTCATCGGTAGATTCCTGGCCCCACAACCACGCTCCAAGCCACACGGCAACGTTTTGTAGAGGGGACCAGACTTCGGCGCGCATATCCATGGCTGGACAGTGTAGACGATAGGGTAGACCGCTATGAGCTTGAATTCCCGGGACCCCTATGGCGGCGATATTTTTGCCGGACATGCACGCAACAAGAAGACGGAGTACCCCGAGGTACCCGCAGAACCAGGCATGGTGGTCGAGGTTCGCGGTGATGATTTTGTGGGAGCGGTCTTAGGCGTTGACAAGACCGTGTGGGGCCCAGTAGTGCGGCTCGAGGATCGGCACGGAAACGCACGTGTCTTCAAACTCGTCAAAGGTGGATTTTTATTGGAGGGGCAGCCGGTTACGCTGACCCGCTACGTCGAAAAGCAAGCACCCCGCAAGTCCAATTCAGGATCACGCCGCGTGGAAAATGTGGAAGCGAAGGTAGCCGCGCCATCACGCATTTGGGTCGAGGGCATCCACGATGCCGCCATCGTGGAAAAGGTGTGGGGCCACGACCTGCGCGTGGAAGGTGTGGTCGTCGAATACCTCGAAGGTCTGGACAACCTCGAGGAACGTCTCGCCGAATTTCAGCCGGGCCCTGGACGCCGCGTAGGGGTTTTGGCGGATCACCTTGTCGAAGGATCGAAGGAGACGCGGTTGACGCAGACGGTCGGCGAGCACGTGCTCGTTACCGGGCATCCCTTCATTGATATCTGGGCAGCAGTCAAACCTGAGCGCCTCGGGCTGCGAGCCTGGCCGGACGTGCCCTTTGGAGAGGACTGGAAGACTGGCATCTGCCGCCGTGTTGGATGGTCTGACCCTAAGGAAGGCTGGAGCCGCGTCTACAACGCCGTGACGTCATTCCGGGATCTGGATTCCACGCTGATCGGTGCGGTAGAGCGGCTCGTGGACTTCGTCACCACACCGGAGCTGAGCAAAGAGGATTTACTCTAATCCGCATTTGCTCGGTCGATGAGGTTGACCGCCAGCTGGCAGCCGGCGGTCTCTGCCGCCCAGCCCGCAGCTTGCAGGCGTTGGGACATCGCCTGTTTGGATATGCCCAGTTCTTCAGCGGCCTCATTTTGGTTCAGCCCGCCGCGTACCAGCGAGGTGGCCTCGCGGCCCTCCATCGTGCGCTTGTTCAAGACAAAGCCTAAAAGGGCGAAGGCCGCCGCAATATCCTGCGCTTGCTGTGCCCGCCCGCGACGATCCACCTTGGCGTAGACGTGCCCCGCACGAGCGGAGCCTTTGACCGCGGCGGTAGCCACCGCCCGAGTTTCGGCGTCACCGGCCCCTTGGCCGGGGATAACTCCGATGCCGATGGCCCAATCACCGTCCGCGAGCAGCGCCATCACAACATCGCAGACTGCGGAAGAAGAATAGGCCACGGCGCAGATATCCTCGACACCGAGAACCTCGAATTCACCAATGCCTTCCAGGGTGGACAAGGCAGCGGCGGAGCGTTGAACCAAATCAGCTCGGCGTACCGAGCGGCCGCGGTAACGGGCGTGGACTGCTAGCACAGTGCGGGACTCCTTCCAGAGAGAAACAAGGCCCAGTCTACCCCTTGCGCTTGACCGAGCCGTGCGTTCCGGGGGCAAGCGGCAAACGCGTGTCAAGGATGAGCCCAACGGCCCCGAGCGCGGCCGCTAACAGGAAGGCGACGATGGTGTAGGGGCTCGTGGAGCCTGTGAGCGCATCCCCAAAGAAGACGCCGATGGCGGTCGTGGGGATAGAGCCGATGAGCGTGGCTACGGAGAAGTGCATGACCGAAATGGGAGTCAGCGCGGCGACATAGTTGAGTAAGGAAAAAGGAACTCCCGCCACCATCCGCAGTGACGCTACAGCCAGCCAGCCGCGCCGGTCGAGTCGAGCGTTGATTGCGTACACCGCTGGGTGCGTGAGGTGCGGACGAATCCACTCACCGAGCAAGCTGCGCACAATGAGCAAGGAAACGGTAGCGGAGATGGTCAGCGCCACGAGAGAGATGGCCAACCCCAGCCACGGACCGAAAAGCAGGCCAGCGGCGAGCGTCCATACAGTTCGCGGGATGGGAAACTGCGTAAAGAAAACATAGGCCCCTGTAAAGGCCACAACGAACCAAGGCCCAAGGTGCTCCGACCACGAGCGCAGCACGGCGAGCGAGGGGACGTCGACAAGCACGGCACCTACAATCAACGCCGCGCCGGCAACGATTACTGCTGCCCACCGCTTCCAGCTCCAGCGACGAAAGCTCTGCCATGCCGATCGTCCCAGTGACACGAAGAAGTCACCGACGCTGCGCACCCAACCAGTTTTCATAGGGCTTCAAGCCTAGCGCTACAAGGCTGCTGATCCCTCATTCAGGCTGCATGAAGAATACTCGCCCCCAGCTCTAGCGGGGAGGAAATAAAAGCAGATATCAACGCCGTCTAGGGAGGGGCTGGCAGTTTCGCCCCAACTTGCTGGCAAGCCCCAATCCAGTGCATACGATATGGACTTCGCGGAGGATACTGAAGAGCGGTGCGCATCCGCACTGCTTTCTTGTCGTGTCTGTCCTGACACCGATGATCTTTTTGGAGTGGATCTTGGACTTTCTTCATAACCTCACGTCCTATATGGACGCGGCCACCTTACTCGAAGCGTTCGGGCCGTGGGTGATTGGCGGAATTGCGCTCGTTGTATTCATCGAATCAGGCGTGCTCTTTCCGTTTCTTCCGGGAGACTCCCTTTTGGTGACCGCCGCGATTCTGCGCCACGATCTTCATGTCTCACTGTGGCTGCTTATCACCGTGGGTATCGTGGCTGCTATTGCAGGTGATCAAGTGGGCTATTGGATTGGCCACCGCTTCGGGCGCGGCTTGTTTCAGCAGGATGCACGGCTCCTCAAGTTGGAGTACCTTAACACCGCGGAGAATTTTTTCCGCAAGCACGGCCCTCTTGCTTTGGTGCTGGGACGGTTCGTTCCGATCGTACGTACCTTCATCCCGGTGGCTGCCGGGACGGCCGGGATGCGCTATAAGAAGTTCATTGGCTGGAATGTCAGCGGGGCAGTGGCTTGGGTGCTTTCTATGAACCTCGTCGGCGTCTTTCTGGGCAATATTCCGGGCATCGCCAACTCGATTGAGAAGATCATGCTGCTCATTATTGCGCTGTCAGTAGCTCCCATTGCGATCAAGGCAGTACACAGCTACGTCACGTCGAAGAAGAAAGCCACGGTGGTCGAAGAGCGGGAACCCACTATTACTACAGCGGGATAGGGGATTGTGCGGGGCCTCCGAGTCGGGGCGCCCGCGGCCGCCGGCCGGACCAACGAAAGCAGGAACCCCGTGTCTCACATCATCTTTTCCGATGGTGCGAGACACGGGGTTTCGGTTGTGCCCGAGGGGGGACTTGAACCCCCACGTCCGTTAATAGGACACTAGCACCTCAAGCTAGCGCGTCTGCCATTCCGCCACCCGGGCTAGGGTGTTTGTTCAGCCTCTCGGCTGGGCACTCGAATACTGTATCCCGAACCGGTGCCACTTCACAAATCAGCACTACACGCCATGTTTTCACGCTACTTTTAAGGGTTGAAAACACACCGGTGAAAGTACGTTGTTCGTTAGCGCTTGCGCGTGCCGGACGGTGCACCCGCAAGCCCTGTATATGGCGTCTGCACCCTAAATCGGCGCGCTGAATATAGCTTTCCGGTACAAAGGGATCTATGACTAGCAACACTTCAGATACCACCGTGAACTACGCCACTGACTCTCGTTTCCCGGGCCCGGACCCTTACGCACCGTTGGGAGATGTCCCCAGCTTCACCGTGACGTCCTCTGACATCGAGGAAGGCTCAGAGATCGCGGAGCGTTTCCGCGCGCCTGAGAATGTGTCCCCGCAGCTGTCGTGGTCCGACGTACCGGAGGGAACTAAGTCCTTCGCCGTCACCTGCTTTGATCCTGACGCACCAACGGGCTCAGGTTTCTGGCACTGGGCGGCTTTCAACATTCCTGCCGATGTCCGCGAGCTACCTACTGGTGCCGGCTCTGCTGAAGACCTCGGCCACGACGGTGTCATCAGCCTGCGAGGCGATAGCGGCCAACGCGTCTACTACGGACCCCAGCCGCCAACCGGGCATGCTCCGCACCGCTACTTGTTCGCCGTACACGCCGTTGACGTAGAAAAACTGGACATTGATCCGGACGCCACTCCAACGGTCCTCGGTTTCAACCTCTTCTTCCACACGCTTGGCCGTGCGGTTACCTGGGGCTGGTACGAAGCCCACTAAAAGGGCCAATTACACTCATCACAATGAGTAAGAATCCGGAGACCAACCCCACCACCGACGGAGTAGACATCCCCGCCGCCCTGCGCGTGGGCGGCGCCTTCATGCTGCTGGCCGCCGTGCTCGCGCTATTCGGGCTCGTATCCATATTTACCGACGGCTGGGGAGCTACCTTCGAATGGACATGGCGCCGCCTGGCCATTGTGGGTGCGGCGCTTCTCGTCGGCGCATTCAGCACCCAACGCCGCGATCAGCGGGGCAGCCGCGAGCAGATCATCGCCCTGGTCCTGGCGCTCGTCCTCATCATCGCCAGCCGGGCGCTTCCCAACACGGTTCTCACCACGATGGGCCAGTACGTGGTCTTCCTGTACGCCGTCGCAGCAGGGTTGTGTGCGGTCATTATCCGCCGCACCTTGCGCTAGGACCGCCGTGGCGGTCTAGTCCGCCCATTCCAGGCCGGAACCTACAGCCTCCGAGATGTTGCTCAAGCCGTGAGCGTGAATCTGCTGAGCAATGCCACGGTGGATGTCGCGGATCCAATCCGGGCCGCCGTAGATCAGGCCGGTGTAGCCCTGCAGCAGCGAGGCTCCTGCGGTGATACGCTCCCACGCCTGCTCCGGGGTGGAGATACCACCGGCCGAGATCAGAACCAGCTTATCGCCCACACGGGAGTGGAGGCGCTGCAGGACCTCCAGCGAGCGCGCAGCCACCGGAGGGCCGGACACGCCGCCGGCTCCCATCGCCGCGACCTCCTCAGACGGGGTTACCAACCCCTCGCGTGAGATGGTGGTATTTGTGGCCACAATGCCTGCTAGTCCAACCTCTACGGCCATATCAGCTACGGCATCAATATCCTCATCGCTGAGGTCCGGTGCAATCTTCACCAAGACCGGCGAGGACGTCGATTCCACCACGGCCTCCATAATGGGGCGCAGGGATTCCACCGCCTGCAGGTCGCGC
Source organism: Corynebacterium sp. HMSC072A04 (assembly GCF_001809235.1). NCBI lineage: Bacteria > Bacillati > Actinomycetota > Actinomycetes > Mycobacteriales > Corynebacteriaceae > Corynebacterium > Corynebacterium sp. HMSC072A04. The sequence continues at coordinate 108,911 of NZ_KV796786.1, forward strand.
AGGCCCGGGGTATTAGGGGAGGAGACGTTGACCACGACATAATCGGCCAGATCCCCTAACACTGAGGCGCATTGGCGGTAGTCATCCACCGCATGCTCAGCTTCAGTGACTTTGTTCTTACCGATGTTGATGCCCACGACATCGTTAGAGCGGCGCTTGCGTAGGTTGCGGGCAGCCGCCAGCGCGCCCTCGTTGTTAAAGCCCATGCGATTCAAGATGGCCTTGTCAGCCTTGAGCCGGAAAAGTCGGGGTGCTGGATTGCCCGGCTGCGCCTTCGGGGTGATGGTGCCGAGCTCGGCGTATCCGAAGCCGATGGGGGACCAGACGTCGGCAGCCGCCGCATTCTTATCAAAACCTGCGGCCAGCCCCAGCGGGCGCGGGAAGCGCACGCCAAAGACCTCTTGTGCCAGGACCGGATCAGTGACCGGTACGACCTTGCCCAGCGCACGGTTAAGCGGCGAGGCGACCTGGAGCGCGGCGAGACCGCTATTGATGATGCCGTGGATGCGTTCCGGGCTGAGTTTGAACATTCCCTTCAACGCGGCCTGGTAGGCCGCGTGGCGGGCACGGTCAAGGGCTGAGTACTGCATGCGGTGTCCTTAAAAAGAAGTGAAAATGAAAAGGGGCGGGATGGTGAAATTTAGCGGGGTGTCTCGTCGAGTTGCGGATCGCTGATGAACTGGAGGCCGTCACCGCTAGCTGAGGCGGTGACGAGGGTGCCGTCGCCAAGCACGGCAACGTTCTGAGCGTCCGCCACCGTGGCCATGCTGCCGACGGACTCCGGAACACCCGCAGCGACGGTGAAGGCGTGCAACAGATTGTTGTCAGTGGTGGTCACCCAAGTCAAGGAACGCTCTGCGTCCCAGGCCACGCCCCACGGCGTGCCGTCGATGTTTCCGTACTGGTGTAGGCGGATGACGTCGCTGGCGGTGTAAATGGCCACGCGTTTGCCCACGGTGTCTGAAGCTACGACCACGGCGCCCTCACCGCCCGCGATCTGTCCCACGCCCTGGCCCGAGCGAAGGCGTCCGCCCGCGCGATCCTTCTCCCAGTCCAACGACTGAATTGTGGAGTCCTCCCTGAAGATGCGGACGATGCCGTCGGCGCCATCCGGATTGGGGACGGAGATGAGCTGATCCGAGCCTGCTTCCACCGTGATATCGCTGCTACGTTCACCGTCCACGTAGACCCCGATAGTCGTGGACTCCCCAGAGCCCACAAAAACCTCGCCGCTGGAGGCCTCTGCGGCCACCGTCACCGGCGTCTCCTCATCCACTGCTAACTCCTGGGGGGAATCCGGCCTCTGGGGATCAAAGACCAGTACCTTATCCCCACAGGCGAGAAGGAAGTGCTGGTCGGAGGCAGTCAGGTCGCCACATTTCGCATCGACGGATACTGTGGTGGCCTTCTCCTCGGAGAAGTCATCGGCGGTGCCTACGGCGAGTGACTCATCGGTGCGAACTGCAAGGACGTCACCGACTGCGGCGAGATCCGACACGGCATCGAAGGGGACGACGTTGCCCACCGGCTTGGTGGCCGCCGGGGAGGAGGCGGGTTCGGCCTTGCCATAGACCGCGGAATTGGGATCTGCGCCAACACCAACCGTGGGATTGCAGGCGGCAAGAGCGCAGGCGCTGGTGAGAAGGGCAGAAGAAAGCAGAACACGACGCATTTTCACGATCCCTCATCCTAGCAGTCAGCGTGGTGGAAACCGGAAGCCATGGACCGCGCTAGTAGGCTGTCGCGGGTGACTACAACAGCGACAACTGAAGCCATGACATGGATGCAGGTCATCATCCTCTCCCTCGTCCAAGGCCTCACCGAATTCCTGCCCGTGAGCTCTTCCGGACACCTGCGCATCGTGTCCACCCTGTTTTGGGGCCAAGACGCAGGCGCCTCCTTCACTGCGGTTATCCAGCTCGGCACCGAGTTGGCAGTGATCGTGTACTTCGCGGGAATGATTTGGCAGATCCTCAAAGGCTGGTTCATAGGTCTCGTGCGCAAGGACCAGCGTGGCCAGGATTACCGCATGGGATGGATGGTCATCGTCGGTTCCATCCCCATTGGCATCCTGGGCGTGCTGGGCAAGGACCTGATTAGGGATAACCTACGCAACCTGTGGATTACCGCCTCCATGCTCGTGCTCTTCTCTTTCGTTTTCATCATCGCCGAGAGGGTAGGGAAGAAGGAACGCAGCTTCGAGGAACTGACGATGCGCGATGCCATCGTCATGGGCCTGTGCCAGTGCTTGGCACTTATCCCAGGTGTCTCGCGCTCGGGAGGAACGATTTCGGGCGGCCTCTTTTTGGGCTTGGATCGCGAGGTGGCGACGCGCTTTAGCTTCCTCTTGGCCATTCCTGCGGTCATGGCTTCGGGGCTGTTTTCGCTTGGCGACGCCTTCGGCCCCACCGTGGGGCAGTCTGCCACCGGCGCCCAGCTGCTCGTCGGCACGCTCATCGCGTTCGTCGTCGGCTATGCGTCTATTGCGTGGCTGCTGAAGTTCGTGGGCAGCCACTCCTTCGAATGGTTTGCGGCCTACCGCATTCCTGTCGGGCTTCTCGTCATGCTGTTGCTGGGCCTCGGGGTTCTTGCCCCCTAACCGGCCATGCGCCCGCGGCGGTGGGGTCACACGTTAGGATGGTGCCCATGCAATCTTGGCCCGTCCCGCACATCGATTCCGTCCCTGGCGTCCCGTCGCCGCTTCACCTCTATGATTCCGCTGATGAAGAGGTAAAGAAGCTCAACATCAAGGGGGAGACCGCCACGATGTATGTCTGTGGCATTACCCCTTATGATTCCACTCACCTGGGCCATGCAGCGACCTATCTCACGTTTGATCTGATTTGCCGCCAATTGCTGGATAACGGCTACACCGTGAATTACGCCCAGAACATCACCGACGTGGATGATCCGCTCTTCGAGCGCGCTGAGCGCGACGGTGTGGATTGGCGCGAACTGGGCACCTCGCAGATCAATCTTTTCCGCTCGGACATGGAGCTGCTCTCCGTGTTTCCGCCTCAGCACTTCGTCGGAGCGATGGAGGCCATCGACGAGATTACGGTCATGGTGCAGGCGCTTCTCGACGCCGATGCAGCCTACGTTGTCGACGATCCTGAGTTCCCGGATATCTACGCTTCCATCGAGGCCACGAAGAACTTCGGCTACGAGTCGAATTATTCCCGCGAGCAGATGGAGACCTTCTTTGCCGAGCGCGGCGGTGACCCGGACCGTCCCGGCAAGCGGGATCCTTTGGATGCGCTCATTTGGCGCGCCCACCGCGAGGGCGAACCCGCCTGGGAATCTCCGTTTGGCCCGGGGCGTCCGGGCTGGCACATCGAGTGTTCCGCCATCGCGACCAACCGGCTCGGGTCCAGCTTTGATATCCAGGGCGGCGGATCGGATCTGAAGTTCCCGCACCACGAATTCTCCGCGGCCCATGCGGAAGCAGCGTTGGGTGTGGAGCGGATGGCCCAGTCCTATGTGCATACCGGCATGATCGGCTTGGACGGCACCAAGATGTCGAAGTCATTGGGCAACCTGGTGTTCGTCCACAAGCTCGTCGAGGCTGGCGTCGACCCTTCGGCCATCCGTCTCGGTGTCTTCGCCGGCCACTATCGAGCCGACCGTGACTGGTCCGATGCGGTCCTGAACACCGCGCAGGAGCGGCTGGAGCGCTGGCGGGCGGCTTCCCGCACGGCAGGCAACGTGGGGGAAGTCAAGGAGGTCGTGCACCACGTACGTCGTGCCTTGGCCGACGACCTCGATACGCCACGTGCCCTTGAGGTCATCGATCAATGGGCAGATAAGGCACTGCAGGATGCTGCTCCGGATGAGGAGGCGTCCAGCTTGCTGCGCACTGCACTTAATTCTCTGCTGGGCGTGCGCCTCTAGACAACTTCAGGCATGATTTAGCTCATGACGATTCGCGCCGAATTCCAGCCCACCGTAGATGAGTTCATGTCCAACCTCGAGTCCTTTGCCACCGGGGATTACCTCAAGGAAGAGGAAAAGGAGTTCTGGGAGGCACCGTTCGATGCAACGGTGCTCCCGGATCTTCGCAACATCCTCGAGTCCTTCCTCGATGATCTGGATAAGCTGCCCGATGATCCGGAAGGTGGGCTGTTGAGTGCAGCGGTGCGCCCCTCCGTGGAGAAACTCGCCGCCTTCAACCGAAAGAATGCTGACGCAGTGCTGGAGCCGGAGGAAAAGGAGGAGCTCACGGAGCTTATCCACTCTGCCTCGGCGGCCACCGGCGCGGATGACGATGCCTTGGGACAGCTACCGGAACTGGATTTTTAATTGACTGATAGCGAGCAGGCTGCAGGTGCTACCCGTCCCGCAGCGATCTTCTGGGATATGGATGGCACCCTTACTAATTCCGAGCCCCTTTGGGAGCAAGCCACCTTCCACCTCTCCGAAACGCTGGGACGCCGGCTAACGCCGACGGAGCGGTTAGCCACGGTAGGTGCCACGTTCGAGGACACCTTAGCCATCTGCGCCGATAAGGCGGGCGTCGTGCTTCAGCCGGGAGATACCGAAAAGTACCGCCGGCTCATGTTCGACTATGTCAAGTCCCTTTTCGCCGAACACCTCGAGATTTTCCCGGGTATTCCGGAGCTGCTTGGTGAGCTCAAGGAGTTGGGTGTGCCCATGATGGTGACCACGAATACCGAACGTTACGTGGCGGACTCCGCGATCGCGTCTTTAGGCCGACACTACTTCGTGGACACGATTTGCGGTGACGAAGTCCCGCGGGGCAAGCCCGCTCCGGACATGTATGCCGAAGCTGCCCGCCGGGTAGGCGCCTTACCGCAGGATTGCCTGGTCTTTGAAGATTCTGCAGCCGGCATGCGCGCGGCTGTCGACGCCGGCTGCACCGTTATCGCGTTGCCTGAGGGCGACCACGTTGCGGTACCGGAGGAGGCGACCGTCATCACTGAGTTGCGCGGAACCCAGCACCGCCATCTCGACGGCGCTTCAGCTTCCGACGTGCACGACTGGTACAACCGCCTACGCGCACTCTAGCCGCCGCGGATTCGCTGCGGGGCGGTGGAGCGGTTGACTCCTTCCGTCGGGATTTCGGCTAGGGAGGAAGCATTTTATGCAGCAGTGTGGAAGAATAAGCCATTGTGAAGAATTTTGAGAGCCTGTTTGAGGAATTGTCCCAGAAAATCGCCGAGCGCCCTGAAGGCTCCGGCACCGTGGAAGCTTTTGACAAAGGGATCCACCACCTGGGCAAGAAAATCATCGAAGAGGCTGGCGAAGTGTGGATTGCCGCAGAATATCAGTCCGATGAAGAGCTCGCCGAGGAGATGTCGCAGCTGCTGTACTGGCTCCAAGTCATGGCCCACAAGCGTGGCCTGAAGCTCGAGGATATTTACACCTACCTCTAATCGGCCGCCCAGTACGAGGGCTTCCAGCAGTTTCAACAACCAGCGCAATCACCGTAGAAAGCACCGCACACTCATGATCAAAATCGCCGTCCCTAACAAAGGCTCTCTGTCCGAGGCCGCTCTGGAGATCCTCAAGGAAGCAGGATATAAGGGCCGTGGTCACAATAAATCGTTGAACGTAGTGGATGAGGACAACGGCGTCGAGTTCTTCTTCCTGCGTCCGAAAGATATCGCCATTTATGTCGCGCAGGGTGTCCTTGATCTCGGGATTACTGGCCGCGACTTGGCTCTCGATTCGCGCGCGAAATTCAACGAAGTCTTGGACCTCGGTTTTGGCGCCTCGACGTTCCGCTACGCAGCACCAGCGGGGGAGCAGTGGGATGTTCCGAAGCTCCAGGGCAAGCGCATCGCCACTTCGTACCCTAACGTTGTGCGCAATCACCTCAGCGCGAATGGAATTGAGGCTGACGTCATTCGCCTCGACGGAGCGGTAGAGATTTCGATTCACCTCGGTGTCGCAGACGTGATCGCAGATGTTGTCTCAACGGGAACTACCCTGCGTCAGCAAGGGCTTAAGCCCTTTGGCGAACCCATCGTTTCTTCCGAGGCGGTCGTGATCAAGCGCGAGGGCGAAGAAGTCACGGCCGAAGAGAACGTTGTGCTCAGCCGCATTCGCGGAATCCTCAACGCCCGCCACTATGTCATGCTCGATTACAACGTGGCGGAAGAGAAGCTCCCAGACGTCGAAGCTGTGACCCCCGGCTTGACTGGTCCCACCATCTCACCACTGGCACGCGAAGGGTGGGTGGCTGTGCGCGTCATGGTGCCCCGCAAGCAGGCTAATCAGGTGATGGACGCGCTGGAAGGGCTTGGCGCCGAGGCAATCTTGGCTTCGGATCTGCGAATTGCCCGCTTTTAGGGGGAGAATCCAAGCATTTTATTCGCGCTCCTAGCTACGATGGGGGCTGACCATCATCGTTCTTCGATTTTTATGCAAGGAGTCAGCCCCGATGGCAAAGACAACTAAGAAGGATGCTCAGCCGGAGGCCAAGGAGACCAAGGACGTGAAGTCCCAGGTCGAGGAAAAAGCCACCAACAAGGCTCCGAAGTCCCCGTCCAGCAAAAAGACGCGTACTGAGACTGATCTTCTCGGCTCCGTAGAGGTTCCGAGCGATGCGTACTACGGCGTTCATACGCTGCGCGCTATCGAGAACTTCCAGATTTCCTACGTGACCATCAACACCATCCCGGATTTCATCCGCGGTATGGTGCAGGTCAAGAAGGCTACCGCGATGGCTAACCGCCGTCTGCACGTCCTTCCTAAGAAGAAGGCAGAGGCAATCATCTGGGCTTGTGACCAGATCCTGGAAGAGGGCCGCTGCATGGACCAGTTCCCGCTGGATGTCTTCCAGGGTGGCGCTGGTACCTCCCTCAACATGAACACCAACGAGGTTGTAGCCAACCTGGCACTCGAGTACCTCGGTGAGGAAAAGGGTTCCTACGACGTCATCAACCCGAACGATGATGTCAACATGTCCCAGTCCACCAATGACGCATACCCCACCGGCTTCCGCTTGGGCATCTACTACGCCATGGAAGACCTCATCGAGCGCATCGATACCCTGCAGGCAGCATTCCACGCCAAGGGCAACGAGTTCGTTGACATCCTAAAGATGGGCCGCACCCAGCTGCAGGATGCCGTTCCGATGACCCTTGGTGATGAATTCAAGGCCTTCGCGCACAACCTTGCGGAAGAGCAGGCCATCCTGCGTGACGCCCAGAAGCGTCTGCTGGAGATCAACCTCGGCGCAACCGCTATCGGTACCGGCGTGAATACCCCGGCCGGCTACCGCCACCAGGTCACCGCCGCATTGTCCGAGGTCACTGGTCTGGAGATTAAGACCGCCCGCGATCTCATTGAGGCAACCTCTGACTGTGGCGCTTACGTACTGCTGCACTCCACCATCAAGCGTGCAGCAATGAAGCTGGCCAAGATCTGTAATGACCTGCGCCTGCTGTCGTCTGGCCCCCGCGCTGGCCTGGCCGAAATCAACCTGCCGCCGCGTCAGGCTGGTTCCTCCATCATGCCGGGTAAGGTCAACCCGGTTATTCCGGAGGTTGTCAACCAGGTCTGCTTCAAGATCTTCGGCAACGACCACGTCGTCACCATGGCCGCTGAGGCAGGCCAGCTGCAGCTCAACGTCATGGAGCCGGTGATCGGTGAGGCACTGTTCCAGTCCATCCGCATCATGGGCAACGCCGTCGACACCCTGCGTGAGAAGTGCGTCGTGGGCATCACCGCCAACGCTGACGTCTGCCGTGCTTATGTGGAGAACTCCATCGGTATCGTCACCTACCTGAACCCGTTCATCGGCCACCACAACGGTGACCTCATTGCCAAGGAGTCCCTGAAGACCGGCAAGGGAGTCAAGGAACTGGTTCTGGAGAAGGGCCTGCTCGACGAGGAAACCCTCAACAAGGTTCTGTCCGTGGAAAACCTCATGCACCCGGAGTTCCGCGGCCAGCTGTACATCGACGAATAAATCGTCGCCCAGCACTAGCGAGAGCGAATCGCTCATGCTGTACAACACACGTCCGCGCTGCCTCAATGATGGCGGCGCGGGCGTGTGCCCGTTTTCAACCACACCAGGTATCACGCCCTCTCTCGAGACCGAGCCGTCGGTGCGCACTTTTGTGGAAACGGACACAATCGGGCCTGAATACTCGCTAAAGCCACACCAATAGGGAAGAATAAAAACTGTCAGTTCTCGCGCCATGGTCGTGTTCTGACCGCCGCGCGAATTACCACCCATACTGCAGTTCAACTGCACATATTGGAGTTACACAATGGTTGTAGTGCACATCCTCATCGTCCTTGCGGCGATCTATCTCGGTGCCCGAATCGGTTCAATCGGCATTGGTATGGCCGGCGGCTTGGGCGTTCTACTTTTAGGCCTCACCGGCGTCCCCGTCACCCGCGAAGATATCCCCTTCGATGTCATCGGCATCATCATGACCGTTATCGCGGCCATCGCTGCCATGCAGCGCGCCGGCGGCATGGACTATCTGGTCTACCTGGCAGAGAGATTCCTTCGTAAAAACCCGAAGAAGATCACGTTCTATGCCCCGGTCGTCACGTGGCTGATGACCGTTCTGGCAGGCACTGGACACACCGCTTTTTCCACGCTCCCGGTTATCGTCGAGGTCGCCAAGGAAGGCAAGGTCCGCCCCTCACGCCCGTTGTCCATCGCGGTTGTTGCCTCGCAGATGGCCATCTGCGCCTCACCCATCTCTGCGGCCGTAATCTTGCTGGCCTCCCTGTTGGAGCCCATGGGCGTGGGCTATTTGCAGATCCTCGCCGTGCTCATTCCTGCGACGTTCCTCTCCATTTTCCCTGCCGCCTGGATTGCCAACCGAGCAGGCGCTGAGCTCGAAGATGATCCCGTTTACCAAGAACGCAAGGCCCAAGGCCTGGTAAAGATGCCACAGGGCTCCCACAACTACAGCCCGGTGCAGGGCGCCAAGACCTCCGTGATCATCTTCCTGGTTGCCATCGTCATCGTTATGCTGTGGGCCACCCTGACCTCCTCCCAGGTAGGACTCATCGAAGAGCCGACTCTGCCCCGTAACGAAGCCATCATGACGGTGATGCTTACCGCTGCAACCCTCATCGTCATGATCACCAAGATCTCCGCTGGCGATGTACTCAACACCCCAGTGTTCAAGTCTGGCATGTCTGCCTGTATCTGTGTGCTTGGTGTGGCCTGGTTGGGCACCACGCTGATTAACCACTACATGGAGGACATCCAGGCCATTTCCGGGTCCGTCATCGAATCCGCCCCATGGTTGCTGGCCATCGTGCTCTTCTTTGCTGCGGCGCTGCTGTACTCCCAGGCAGCCACCACCAAGGCTCTCATGCCTGCGGCCCTGGCCCTTGGCGTCAACCCGCTGACCGCTGTCGCTGCCTTCCCCGCGGTATCCGCTCTGTTCATTCTGCCGACGTACCCGACCCTGTTGGCGGCCGTTGAAATGGATGACACTGGCTCGACCCGCATCGGAAAGGCTGTCTTCAACCACCCGTTCATCATTCCTGGCACTGTGAGCATCGCCTTGTCGGTCCTCCTGTGCTACGCCATCGGCGCAGTCGTTCTCTAGCATTATCAAAAAATTATTTGATTTTGCTCAAGACACTTCTTTAGCACGCTAAGCTGGTGGGCATGACTACGCAACCTTCTGATGTTGAGATCGCTCAAGCCCACCAGCTCGAACCCATCACTGATATTGCTGCCCGCGCCGGTATCCCGGCGCCCGCTCTTATCCCTTATGGGCAGAATAAAGCCAAGGTAGATATCACCCAAGTTGGGGATACACCCGCCAACGGCAAGCTCGTCCTCGTTACTGGTGTCTCGCCGACTCCAGCAGGTGAGGGCAAATCCACTGTCCTTATCGGTTTGACCGATGCCCTCACCCAGCTGGGGAAGAAGGCTATCGTGGCACTGCGCGAGCCCTCCCAGGGCCCCGTCATGGGCATTAAGGGAGGCGCCGCTGGAGGCGGCTACTCCCAGGTTGTTCCCATGGAGGACATCAACCTCCACTTCACGGGTGACTTCCACGCCATCTCTGCGGCGACCAATACCTTGGCCGCCATCATCGATAACCACATCCACCAAGGCAACGCTCTCAACATCGATCCGCGTCGCATCACCTGGCAGCGCTGTATCGACGTCAACGACCGCGCGCTGCGCAATGTCGTCACCGGTCTTGGCGGCCCGGCCCACGGTGTACCGGGGGAGACCGGTTTCACCATTACCGCGGCATCCGAAATCATGGCCATCCTGGGACTCGCCACTGACTTGGCAGACCTGAAGAAGCGCCTTGGCGACATCACCGTGGGCTACACCTATGACCAGAAGCCGGTCACTGCGCGCGAGTTGGGGGCAGAAGGCGCGCTGACGGCACTGATGCGCGATGCACTCAACCCCAACTTGGTGCAAACTCTCGGCGGAACCCCGGCCTTCGTCCACGGCGGACCATTTGCCAACATCGCTCACGGCTGCAACACGCTCCTCGCTACCCAAACCGCGATGCGCTTCGGCGATATCGTTCTTACGGAGGCAGGGTTCGGCGCGGATCTCGGCGGTGAAAAATTCCTCGACGTCAAGTCCCGCTTCGGTGACCTCGATGTCGCCGGCGCCGTCGTCGTGGCGACAATCCGTTCCCAGAAGTACAACGGTGGCCAGCCACGTGAGGAACTGACTACGGAAAACCTGGAAGCGTTGAAGAAGGGTGTGGTCAACCTGGAGCGCCACGTGGAGAACCTCCGCAAGTTTGGTCTGACCCCAGTGGTGGCCCTCAACCTCTTCGGCAGCGATACCGATGCCGAGCGCGAGTTCATGCGCCAGTGGGCGGCAGACTTTGACGTCGCGCTCGAGGAAGCAGAGGTGTGGGCCAAGGGAGGCGCCGGCGCCACCGCGCTAGCTGAGCGCCTTTTGGACAGCCTCTCCGAAGGCTCCTCTCACCAGCTTTACGATCCCGCCGATGGTATCGAGGCATCCATCGAGACCATCGCCACGGAAATTTACCGCGCAGAACGCGTCGAGTATTCCTCCAAGGCGCTCAAGGATCTCAAGTACATCAAGGACAACGGCTGGGAGAAGTTCCCCGTCGTTATCTCTAAGACCCAGTACTCCTTCTCCGATGATCCCAGCCAGCTCGGCGCTCCGGAAGGCCACGTCCTCCACGTCCGCGAACTTCAGCCGCGCACCGGCGCTGGTTTCATCGTTGCCCTAACCGGTGACGTCATGACCATGCCGGGCCTGCCGAAGAAGCCCGCGGCAAACAACATCGACGTTGCCGCTGACGGATCGATCTCCGGCTTGTTCTAAGCCGCCGTGCGGTCTACGCAGCGCAATCTACGCGGTCTGGTCGGGCCACCCGGGATACTCGGGTGGCGTTCCGCCAAACGCCGGGCAGAGGTCTTGGAACGAGCACCAACCGCACAGCTTTGAAGTCTTCGGCCTAAAGTCTCCGGCCTTGCCATCGCCTTCGATTTTGGCCCAGAGCTCGCCTAGGTCGCGCTCGAAGTATTCCAGTTCCTCCGGTCCCGGCGTGAGGAACATAGAGTCCAGTACCTTGAGGTACATCAGCCGCAACTGCGTGGGGATCGTGCCAAGCAGCCGCCAGTACACCAATGCGTAGAATTTCATCTGGAACTGCGCGTCCTGGGAATAACGGGGGAGCGGCTTCTTTCCGGTCTTATAGTCCACCACGCGCACCTCGCCAGTGGGGGCAACGTCTACGCGGTCAATGAACCCGCGGACAGGAACACCGTTCGGCAAGACGGTATCGACGTACATCTCGCACTCATGGGCGTCGAAACCTTGCGGGTTTTCCATCTGGAAGTAGCCCTTGATGAGTTCACGTGCTTCGACGAAGAAGTCGAGTTCTTCCTGTTCTGGGACTAATTCGCGTAGCTCGGGATCGGATTCAATCATCACTGCCCATTCGGGCTTAATCATCTTCACCGCCACCGGGTACTCCCGCTCCTCGCGGGGTAGCTGGTGCATCTTTTCCAGGACGGCGTGGACCAGCGTTCCCTTGACCTGTGCCTTCGTCTTGGGCTCGGGGAGCTTGTCGATGGCCCGGAAGCGATAGAGCAGCGGGCACTGCTTGTAATCGGAGGCGCGGGAAGGGGAGAGGGCTAGTCGTTTCGGCATAATGTTTCTCAGCCTAGCGTATAGGCACCCACAGTCCTTCCGGCATCACCCGGCAGTCCGTGGCAAGCTGGAAGCATGAGCACTACGCAAGATTTTCTCGATTTCATCGCCGCCAGCCCGTCCTCCTACCACGCAGCTGAGGAGGTAGCGCGCAGACTCGTTGAGGCGGGTTTTAGCCGCCAGGATGAGTCCGCCGAGTGGTCAGCCGAACCGGGCGGCCACGTCATGGTCCGGGGTGGTGCGGTCATGGCATGGTTTGTCCCCGAGGGCGCGAGCCCGGACTCCGGCTTCCGGATTATCGGCTCCCATACTGATTCGCCCGGTCTTGCTCTCAAGCCCACCCCAGATTTCGACTCCGCCGGTTGGCAGCAGGCGGCCGTGGAAGTCTATGGCGGTGTGCTTCTCCACAGCTGGTTCGACCGTGAGCTCACCGTCGGCGGCCAAGTAATTCTGAACGATGGCACACGCCACTTGGTCAATACCGGGCCTTTGCTGCGCTTGCCTTCGCTGGCTATCCACCTCTACCGCAAGGATGAGTTCAAGCCGGATCGCCAGCGCCACATGCAGCCGGTGCTCTCCGTAGGTACACCGGAGACGTCGGTGATGGGGGTCGTCGGCAAGCAACTCGGCGTTGCCCCAGAAGACATCGCTTCCTTCAACCTCATTACCGCCGATGCCCAGCGCGGTGAAGTCTTTGGCGCCGGCGAAAAGCTCATCGCTGCTGGACGCATGGATAACCTCTCTTCCGTCCACGCCTCCCTGCGTGCCCTTCTCGCCGCTGCCCGCAACGCCGACTCGATTGAGCACAAGGACATCCTCGTCATGGCGGCCTTCGACCATGAAGAAGTTGGCTCCTCTTCGCGCTATGGCGCGGGTGGGCCGATTCTGGGGGATATCCTTACCCGCACCGCTCGGGCGCTTGGCGCCAATGAGGAGCAGCGCTTCCAAATGTTCGCGCGCTCCAGCTGTGTGTCGGCCGATGCCGCCCACTCCGTGCACCCGAACTACGCGGAAAAGCACGATCCCACCCACCACCCGATCATCGGCCAGGGGCCGGTGACCAAGATCAACGGCAACCAGCGCTACGCTTCCGACGCCAACACCGTGGCCCTGTGGGAATCTGCCTGCCGCCGCGCCGAGGTGCCCTACCAGCGCTTCGTAGGCAATAACGACGTGCCCTGCGGCTCCACTATCGGGCCGATTTCCGCCACCCGCTTGGGTATTCCCACCGTCGACGTGGGAGTGCCGATGCTCTCGATGCACTCAGCCCGCGAGCTGGTGGGCGAGCGCGACCAACTATGGCTTGGTAACGCCCTTGAGGCATACTTGGTGGGTTAATCCTAGCCACCCAAACTATGTGAAAGGTACCCACGCCATGGCTTATTCTGGCCCCTTCCGCTACGGCGACCGCGTGCAGCTCACCGATGCCAAGCGGCGTCACTACACCATCGTCCTCGAGGAGGGAGGCCAGTTCCATTCGCACAAGGGCATCATCAACCACGATGATGTCGTCGGCATGGATGAAGGCTCCGTCATCGATTCGACTCTGGGCAGCTCCTTCCTCTTGTTTCGCCACCTCATGGTGGACCATGTCCTGTCGATGCCACGGGGTGCCGCGGTGATTTATCCCAAAGACTCCGCGCAGATTCTGGTCGAAGGCGATATCTTCATGGGCGCACGCGTGCTCGAGGCCGGCGCCGGTTCCGGCGCTCTCTCGATGACGCTGTTGCGCGCCGTGGGGCCGGAAGGCCACGTTTTCTCCTATGAGGTGCGCGATGATCACCTGGAATACGCCGTGGACAACGTCACCGAATACTTCGGTAAGCAGCCCGAATGGTGGAGCCCGCGTCTGGGGGACTTGGCCGATGTCACCGTCGAGGATCTGGGTGGCCCGGTGGACCGCGTCATCCTGGACATGCTCGAGCCCTGGGAGCACCTCGAGAAGGTGCGCGATATCCTCATCCCGGGCGGCGTTTTCATGACCTATGTCGCCACCGTGCCGCAGCTGATGAAGGTGATGGAGGGAATCCGCGAGCTGAAGTGCTTTACGGAGCCGCGGGCCTGGGAGTCCCTCGTGCGCGAATGGAAGGTGGAGGGCTTGGCCACCCGCCCGGAGCACCGCATGAACGCGCACACAGCGTTTCTGATCTGGACACGCCGGCTTGCCGACGGCGTCACGCCACCCCGCCCGCAGCGCCGCGCCCGAAAGTAAACCCTTTCACACTAATCGTGGGTTGCTGCGCGCTAGGGTGGGATCTATGAACGATGCCACTCATTCCCAGGAACTTGGCCAGCAGCGTCGCCAGATAGAGCAGCTCGCTGAACGCAATGCCAAGCTTGCTGCCCTGTTGAAGGATGCTCGCACGAAGCTTCAGCAGATGCTCGCGGAGGTTGACGCCCTTGCGGAGCCCGCCTCCACATACGGTGTCTTTCTGGGCTATTCCGGGCGTGCGCACGATTCGCGCCGCGACGCTGAGGTTTATACCAATGGCCGAGCCATGCGGGTCAAGATTTCGCCGAACCTCGAGCCCGGCTCCCTGAAAGTAGGGCAGCAGGTGCGCTTGGGCGAGGGCTTCGTCGTCGTGGAGGCCTGCGCACCGGTAAATACGGGCGCGTTGGCCACGCTACAGGAGCGTCTCGGCACCGACCGCGCCGTGGTCATTAATTCCTCTGGTGAAGAGCAGGTTATTCTCCTCGCCGCAGCGTTGCGGGATACCGTGCGCGCCGGCGATACCCTCTTGGTCGAGCCCAAATCTGGTGTTGCCACCGAGCGCGTGCACAAGACTGAGGTAGCGCAGCTCACGCTGGAGGAGGTTCCTGACGTCTCCTACGAAGACATCGGCGGTTTGGACGAGCAGATCTCCCTCATCCGTGACTCCGTCGAGCTGCCTTTCCTGCACCCGGAGCTCTACCGCCAGTACGATCTCCAGCCGCCCAAGGGCGTGCTGCTCTACGGCCCGCCAGGCTGCGGAAAGACGCTCATCGCCAAGGCGGTAGCGCATTCGCTGTCCGCGTCGCTGGGAGCTAGTGCCCCCAGCTACTTCCTCAATGTGAAGGGCCCAGAACTGCTCAATAAATTCGTAGGCGAGACTGAGCGCCGCATCCGCCTCATCTTCGAACGCGCCCGCGAGCTTGCTTCCGAGCCCACCGAGGATGGCAGCCAGCGCCCGGTCATCATCTTTTTCGATGAGATGGAATCCATCTTCCGCACGCGTGGCTCCGGTGTGTCCTCCGATATGGAGACCACCGTCGTCCCGCAGCTGCTGACGGAGCTGGACGGTGTGGAGAAGCTCAGCAACGTCATCGTCATCGGCGCCACCAACCGCGAGGAACTCATCGACCCCGCCATCATGCGCCCAGGGCGCCTCGACATCAAGATTCGCGTCAACCGCCCGACCAAGCAGGGCGCGCGGGAAATCTTTGCGCGCCACTTTCCGGAATCAGTCCCGCACGAGGGTGACCTTTCCCAGCTCATCGATACCGCGGTCGACGATCTCTACGCCGAGCGGCCGTTCGTCAAACTCCACTTCGCTAACGCGGATCCGCGTGTGCTGCACTACCGGGACTTCGTGTCCGGCGCAATGATCGCCAACATCGTCTCCCGTGCCAAGAAGCTGGCGATCAAGGAAGCGTTGGACGCAGCCACTGCCACCGATGGGGCGAAGTCCAACGGCATAACCGCAGCGCACCTTCACGAGGCTATAGCCGCGGAACAGGCTGAATCGGAATACGTCCCCACCTCCGCCAACCCGGAAGAGTGGGCAAAGATCGTCGCTGGTACCTCCGCTGGCGCGCATGTCACCGGGGTCGAATTGATGGGAGTGTAGCCATGAGCCGTGTTCTAGGAACCGAAACTGAATATGGAATCTCCACGCCGTCCAACCCGGCGCTGTCACCGATCGTGACCTCCACCCATGCTGTTGTGGCTTATGCCGCCCTGCATACCGGCGCGCGCTCCCGCTGGGATTTTCGGGAGGAGCACCCGCTGCGCGATAGCCGCGGCTTCGATCTCAAGCGCTACCACACCGTGCCGGTGGTGGACCCGAACGCGCTGGGTGTGGCCAACGTGGTGACCGCCAATGGCGCGCGTTTCTACGTCGACCACGCCCACCCCGAATACTCCTCACCGGAGTGCACGAATGCCTGGGATGCGATGCTTTACGACGCCGCCGGTGACCTCATCCTGCGCCGTGCAGGGGAGGCCGTAGCATCGCTGACCGCGCAGGGCACGTCCGTGTTGGCCACACACGATCCCTGCCCGCGGCTGAAGTTTTACAAGAACAATGTGGACGGCAAGGGGGCTTCCTATGGCAGCCACGAGAATTACCAGTACTCTCGGAACACCGACTTCGATGATATTGCCCAGGGGCTGATTCCTTTCTTCGTTGCCCGCCAAGTGGTCACCGGTGCCGGCCGCATGGGTGTGGGCGTCGATGGAGAGGAGCCAGGTTTCCAGATTTCGCAGCGCGCGGACTACATCGAGCAGGAAATCTCCCTAGAAACCACCCTCAACCGCGGCATCATTAACACCCGCGACGAGCCACACGCGGTGGCCGAGGACTTCGGCCGCCTGCACGTCATCATCGGTGACGCCACGATGTCCCACACCTCGACGCTGCTCAAGCTAGGCATGACCTCGCTAGTACTCGATGCCATCGAGAGCGGCGTGGACTTTAGTGACATGCGCCTTATGGAACCGGTGGAGGAGGTGCAGCGGGTGAGCCGCGACCTTACCTTGACCCATCAGCTTAAGCTTCACGACGGCCGCCGCCTCACCGCCCTCGACATCTTGGCCATCTACCGGGAAAGGGTTACCGCCGCCTCCGAAGCGGATGAAAAGGTACTCACCGTCTGGGACGAGGTTGTCGAGCTTCTGGCCGACAACCCGCTCAAGGCCGCCCACCTGCTGGATTGGGTAGCAAAATACCGCTTGATTAAGGGCTACCTGGACCGCGGCGTGGCGGCCGATGATCCGAAGCTGGCGCTGATCGATCTGCAGTACACCGACATCGATCCGGCAAAGTCCCTCTACCATGCGCTCGTGCGCAAGGGGCAGATGCGTACCTTGGTCAGCGAGGAAGAGATTGCTGCTGCAGCGGAAACGCCGCCCGCGGATACCCGCGCCTACCTGCGCGGCCACGCCACCCGAAAGTTCGGGGAGGATGTCTTGGCGGCGTCCTGGCAGTCGCTGACCTTCCGCATCGGTGAGGCCGAGGGAGCCAACTCTGGTACTGCCTGCGTGGCACTCGACGACACAAAAAGACTCGGGCAGGACGAGGTGGGCGCTCTGCTGGAATCTGCGGACAGCGCCGCCGACTTCGTTAATAGTTTGCGCCAGCTCGGGGTGCGAATCGAGTACCCTACACTGTATTAGCGCAGCATTTTCCACTCGCGAAAGGAGCTCTTAAGAATGAGCGGACAGCAGTCTCAGATCAACGCCGGTGGCGGCAACGGTCAAGGAGGCGACACTCCGGAGTTCGACGCCGGACAAGTCAGCATCAACAGCGCGGGTACCGATGACCTCCTCGATGAGATTGACGGCCTTTTGGAGTCCAACGCCGAGGAGTTCGTGCGCTCCTACGTCCAAAAGGGCGGCGAATAAAGGTGGAGCAGCCCTCCGATAGCGCCCCCGTTTATGCACGGCGGATTATGGGCATCGAAACCGAGTACGGCATTACAGCGAGCGCAAGCGATGGACAGCGGGTGATGTCCCCGGATGAGATCGCCCGCGTGCTTTTTCGGCCCATCGTGTCGAAGTACTCTTCCTCCAATATCTTTAGTCCCAACGCCTCCCGCCTCTACCTCGACGTGGGTTCCCACCCGGAGATCGCTACCGCGGAGTGCGATAGCTTAACCCAGCTCATTGCCTATGAGCGCGCCGGCGATGCTGTGGTCAATCGCATGGCCGTGCAGGCGGAGGAAACACTGGCGGCGGAGGGGGAGAAGCGCGCTGTCTACTTGTTCAAGAACAATGTGGACTCGGCCGGCAATTCCTACGGCTGCCACGAGAACTACCTCATCGGCCGCCACGTGGTGCTCAAGGACCTCGGCAAAGCTCTGCTGCCGTTCATGATCACCCGCCAGCTCATCTGTGGCGCAGGGATGGTTAGACCTGCCAAGGGAGAGGAACCCGCGCGTTTCGTGCTCTCCCAACGTGCCGACCAGGTGTGGGAAGGTGTGTCCTCTGCGACGACTCGCTCGCGCCCCATCATCAATACTCGCGACGAACCGCATGGTGATTCCAAGCGTTTCCGCCGCATGCACGTTATCGTTGGCGACTCCAACATGGCCGAACCCACGATGGCCCTCAAAGTTGGCTCCACGCTGCTCATGCTGGAGATGCTGGAAGCCGGTTTTGAGGTGCCGGCATTCTCGGTACTCGAGCCAATTAAACACATTAGGGCCATCGCGCTCGACCCCACCGGCCGCACCGAGCTTCCGCTTGAGGGAGGCGGCAGCACCACCGCGCTCGCCGTGCAGCAGGAGCTCTGTACCGCTGCCGAGCGCTGGCTGGATCACCGCGAGGACGCAGGCACTCCGACGGTTGAGTTGGCCCGGGTCGTGGACTTGTGGAAGCGCACCCTCCAGGCCATTGACACTCAGGATTTCTCCGGCGTTGACCGCGAGATCGATTGGGTCATCAAGCGCAGCCTGCTGAACCGCTACCGCGAGCGCCTGGGCGGGGATTGGTCGCACCCCAAGCTGGCACAGATTGACCTGACCTACCATGACATCCGTCCAGGTCGCGGCCTCTACAGCGTATTGGAGCAGCGCGGCATGGTGAAACGCTGGATCGACGATGCTGCAATCAACGCCGCAGTCGACACCGCCCCGCAGACCACCCGTGCCAAGCTGCGCGGGGAGTTTCTCGCTGTTGCCCGCGAGCTCGATGCCGCGGTAACGGTGGATTGGACGCGGATGAAGGTCAACCGGCCTGAACCGATGACCGAGGAGTTCTCCGACCCCTTTGTGTCCGAGGACCCGCGCCTAGATGGGTTGTTAGACTACATGCGTTCGCACCCAGGCTCGTAGAGCCGTAGAGCTGATCAAGGAACCTGCCACTATGCCTTCAGTAGATCGCACTGCAGCCCGGACGCCGGTCAGAGACCGCGCTATCGAAAGGCTCACCAACCTCACCTTTGCCCTGCATGGGGCAGCGCACCAAGGCGGGGTTCCGGACCGCAGCGCGGCGTGGATCCGCAGCCACGTCGAGGGCTACCAGTCACGCAGCGATGAAGCCTTTCACAAGCAGCTTTCCCGCGACATCGTGACCCTGCAGCGCGCCGGTGTGCCAGTAGTACACAGCAGCGGCGCGGAAGGTTCGCTGTACCGGCTCGATCCCGAAAACTACCAGCTACCTCCCGTCGATTTCACGCCGGAGGAGGCCATGGTTCTCGGCGTAGCCGGCGGCATCGGCACTCCGGGAGGCTTAAGCGATTTCAGTCTCTCCGCGTGGACCAAGATCGCAGCCTCAGGCGCCTCCCGCGACTTGAGCGGAGCGCCGGTGTACACCGCAGTCAACGACATGACCAGGTTGAGCCCAGAGCTCGTCACTGGAGTCATCACCGCAGTGCGTGCTGGGCTGCGCATTTCCTTCGATTACTACGCCACGCCCTCTGCCGAGGCGGTTCGCCGCCATATGGATCCCTGGGGGCTGGTCAACCACCGGGATCGTGTTTATCTCGTCGGTTGGGATGTGGACCGCGAGGCTCCCCGAACTTTTCGCGCTACCCGCGTGGACAACGTCAGGCGCTCGCGCGCTGCGGCCACGCACCTCGAGCCCACTGCACCACTGCAGGATCTCGTTGTAGAGGCGCTGGAGCGGGGCGAAACGGTAAATGCAGTCCTCGAGGTTCCCGAGGGGCAGGCCGCCGAGCTTGTCGACGCCGGACGCAGGCGCGAGGATGGACTTCTAGAACTCACCAACGTACACCACGATTGGTTGGTGCGCACCGCTGCTGGCTATGCACCAGATGTCGTGGTTATCGAGCCACCCGAGGTTCGTGCCGACATCATCGCACTCCTAAGTGTCGGTGATGACCCATCATCAGCGTCTGGCGAGGAGGCCCGCCATGGTTGATCAACCCCGCAAGCTGCAGTCCCTTGTTCGCTCCCTCAACCTCATCCCTTACCTGCGTAACCACCCGGGGCTGACTCCGATGGAGGCTGCCGAGGATTTAGGGATGACCCCTGCTGAGCTTAAGGATGCTATCGACCGTCTCTTCTGCTCCGGTGTGGGCCGCAATACCGAGGACCTTATCGACTTAAGCTTTAGCTACCGCGATGGCATCGAGATCTACAACGACCAGGGCCTGACCCAGGCATTGCGCCTGACCCCAACTGAGGCCGGCGCATTGTTGCTGACGCTCGAGTCCCTTGAGGCAATGCCGGGGCTTGTCGACGTCTCCGCGGTCCACTCTGCCGCCGCGAAGCTGCGCGAGATCATGGATGAAAAGACAGCCGCCATCTATGACTCCCTGGCCACGACCGATCCCGAAGAGTCTGAGGTGCAAGCGGCGTTGGCGGGGGCCGTCGACAAGCGCCGGCAAGTGCGTTTTACCTACTGGAGTATGTCCTCCAACCGGACGAGTGAGCGTACCGTGCATCCGGCCCGCATCTTTATCGTGGACGGCGAACCCTATTTGGTGGCCTGGGACGAGTCGGTGGGGGAGCACCGCACGTTCCGCCTTGACCGGATGAGTGATGTCGAAGTGCTCGACGCTTCCGCGACACCACATGTGCGCGAACTGGATTTCAACCCAGATTCACCCTTTGGTCTAGATCACACTCTTGTTGCGGAGCTGGAGATTCACCAAGAATTCACCTGGCTAGCGGAACACTACGACATCACCCTTGGCGAGACCCTAGAAAATGGCCTCATAGCTGCAACGATGCCGGTCGGCTCGGAGGCGTGGTTTAGCCGTTTCGCGCTCGGCCAAGCTGATCGCATGCGGGTAGTGGGGCCGCAGAAGCTCGTTGACGCCATTTCGGAGCATAGAAAACGAGCACTGGAGCGTTATACTCAACTGCCAGACTAAGAGCTCTCCCGCGTGCACGTCGCTCAGCGTCGCGCTGTGTGAACAAGCACGCTTCATCGACCAAGAAAGAAGGGGCACCCTCAATGACCGTGGGACCTTTGGAAATCGGCCTTGTTGTTCTCGTGATCGTGCTGTTGTTCGGCGCTAAGAAGCTGCCGGAGCTGGCTCGCTCCATGGGCCGGTCTATGCGCATCTTCAAGTCCGAAGTCAAGGAGATGAAAGAGGAGAACAACACCTCTGAGCAGCAGGGCCAGATCGCGGGCTCCAAGCAGTCCGACGAGGACTTCTGGAACAGCCCGGAGATGCAGCCGCGCACTTCCAAGCCGGCTGACGGAAACCAGAACTAATAATCTTTCCCGGCAGGCAGACCACATTCCGAGTCCCTCGGCGTGCTGGGGCCTCGCCTGCCGTCGTGGGCTTTTCTGTGGAGGTCTTGCTTTGAGTACCGCGAGTACACCGTCGAACCCTGCTTCTAACGCGCCGAAGCAAAAATGGAGCTCAAAGCTACGCCGCAAGCCCAAGAACCCAACGGGGGAGATGACCCTAGTCCAGCACCTCCAGGAGCTGCGCCGACGCATCGTCATTTCCCTTCTCGCTCTCGTTGTGGGCGCCATCATCGGTTTCGTCTGGTATCAGAACGCCCCGTTTGGCACGTCACCGCTGGGCGAAATCCTGCGCGGTCCTTATTGTTCGCTTCCTGAGGAAAAGCGTGTTTCTTTCACCGCCGACGGTGAGTGCCGCCTGCTTGCCACTAGCCCGTTCGAAATGCTGTTATTGCGCCTCAAGGTAGGTGCGTTGGCTGGCGCCGTATTGTCCTCACCGGTCTGGCTCTACCAAATCTGGGCCTTCATCGTGCCTGGCCTCCACAAGAACGAGCGCCGCTTTACCTTCTTGTTTGTCTCGACAGCGGTTCTGCTTTTCGTCCTCGGCGCGGTTCTTGCCTACGTCATCCTTTCCGTGGGCTTGGAGTTCCTCATGGGGATGGGCTCCGAGTACCAGACTGCGGCACTGACGGGTGAGCGTTACTTCTACTTCTTGTTGGCGTTGCTCCTGATTTTCGGCGTGAGCTTTGAGATCCCACTACTCGTGGTCTGCCTCAACCTGATTGGTGTCTTGGAGTATGACCACGTCAAGGACAAGCGCCGCATCATCATTGTCGCCATCATGATTTTCGCGGCGGTTGTCACACCGGGCCAAGAGCCCTTCTCAATGTTGGTCTTGGCCGGTGCCCTCGTAATCCTTGTCGAGATAGCCTTCCAATTCTGCCGCATCAACGATAAGCGGCAGAAGCGCGAGCGCCCAGACTGGATGGACCTGGATGATGAAACTGCTTCCTCGTTGGATGAAGGTCCGGGTGCCATTGGCGCACCAACACCGGTATCTGCGTCCAATAACGTTTCTGCATCTTCGCGGCCAGTATCTTCCAGGCCTGTGCCCCCGGCTTCGACCGGTGAAGCTCGGGTGTCGAAGCCTCAACAGACGAACACTCAGCCCCCGCAGAGCGGCTTCTTCGACGACGTTCTCTAGCCTCGTCAGCCTTCTTAGGGAACTTGTTCAACGTTCCCGCTTGGCACCAGGGACCGGCGTATTAGCAGGCGGTGCCTGACAGGTACCCTGGGGACTTATGACACTGACGCATCTGGACGAGTTCACCCAAGCACTACCGTACTCACTGGATGACTTCCAGATCCAGGGATGCCAAGCCGTGGAAGACGGTCACGGCGTTTTGGTCTGTGCTCCCACGGGCGCAGGTAAGACCGTAGTCGGTGAGTTCGCGGTGTCTTTGGCGCTGCGCCAGGGAACCCGCTGTTTCTACACCACTCCCATCAAGGCGCTGAGTAACCAGAAGTATCACGACCTAGTTGATGCACATGGGGAGGATGCTGTTGGGCTATTGACCGGTGATGTCTCCATCAACTCCTCCGCGGACATCCTCGTGATGACCACTGAGGTCCTGCGCAACATGATTTATGCAGGATCCGGCGCACTCGACCGTCTGACCCACGTGGTGATGGATGAGATCCACTTTCTCGCGGATGCCTCCCGCGGCGCAGTGTGGGAAGAGGTCATCCTCAATCTTGAGGAGCACGTCTCCATCATTGGTTTGTCGGCAACGGTGTCCAACTCCGAGGAATTCGGCCGGTGGCTGACCACCGTGCGTGGGGATACCAAGGTCATCGTCACCGAAAAGCGCCCCGTTCCGCTGGATCAGTGGATGATGGTCGGCCGCAAAATCTATCCGCTCTTTGAACCCGACTCAGGCGGCCAGGTAAACGCTGAACTGGCGCGGCGCATCCAGCGCCTAGAGGCGGGCGATACCGATAATGGCCGCACAGACTATGCCCAGAACCGCGCGAGCTTCCGCGCCCGCGCCCGTCACAAAGGTGGCGGGCGCCACGACCGGCACAGTGATCGGCGCAGCGGCGCGCCTCGTGCGCAGGACCGTTACCGTCCGCTTGGCCGCCCGGAGGTTCTCAAAGAGCTGCAATCAATGGAGATGCTGCCGGCAATTACCTTCATCTTCTCCCGCGCGGGCTGCGACGGTGCTCTGTATCAGTGCTTGCGTTCCCGCATGGTGCTGACCTCCCAGGAGGAGGCTGTTGCGATCAAGGCCATCGTCGATAAGGGCGTGGAAGGCATTCCGGAAGAAGACCTCAAGGTCCTTGATTTCAAACGTTGGCGCGAAGCACTCTCGCGTGGCTTCGCCGCTCACCACGCAGGAATGCTGCCGGCCTTTAGGCACATCGTAGAGGAACTGTTCGTCAAGGGCCTCGTGCGGGCAGTCTTCGCCACCGAAACGTTGGCCCTAGGAATCAACATGCCGGCGCGCACCGTGGTGCTGGAAAAACTGGTGAAATTTAACGGCGAGGCACACGTGGACCTGACACCGGGCCAGTACACACAGCTCACCGGCCGCGCCGGTAGGCGAGGCATCGATACCTTGGGCAATGCCGTCGTGCAATGGGCACCCGCTATGGATCCCACCGCGGTGGCGGGGCTTGCCTCAACTCGTACCTATCCGCTCATTTCCACTTTCGAGCCCGGCTACAACATGGCTATCAACCTGCTGGGCATGCTTGGCTTTGATGACTCGCTCCGATTGCTGGAGAAGTCTTTCGCCCAGTACCAGGCGGATGGATCCGTTGTGGAGGAAACCCGCGAGATTGAACGCGCTGAGCACCGCGTCCGCGAACTACGCGCACAGTTGGAGCAGGCCGTAGATAACTTGGCTCCGCCTGCCACCGATGGCGAAGACCCCGCTGAGATTCTCATGGACTATATGCGTCTGCGCCGAGCGCTGACCGAGGAGGAGAAGTCAGCGCGGGCCTTCAAGAAGGAGGAGAGAAACAAGGAAGTTGCCGCAGTACTGGCTCGCTTGCAGGTGGGTGAAGTCATCGCCATCGCAACCAAGAAACGGCCAACGCTGGCTGTCGTTATTACTCCGGCCAACCAGACTGCTGATCCACGCCCCTGGGTAACCACTGAAACGGGATGGTCTGGACGCATCGATTCCGCCGGCATCGATAATCCACCAATCGTCGTTGGGCACATGAAGCTCCCGCGCGCAGCGCAGAAGAACCCGCGCCGCCATACCCGATTTGTCCAGGAGGCCTTCAAGCGCGACTACTACAAGCGTCCGAAGAAGATGCGCACTGAGCCGCGGAATCGCCCCAACAAGAAGATCGCGCAGTTGCGCGATGCCCTCCGCGAACATCCGGTGCACCATTGGCCCGCGACCGACCGCGAACAGCTGGCCGGGGTGGCGCAGAAGCTGGCGCGCCGCGAACGCGAGCTAGCCAGGCTTGAGGATAAGGTCGAGCGCGCCACGGATACTCTTGGCCGCACTTTCGAGCGGATCGTGGATCTTCTGGCGGAGATGGACTACGTGGAGTTTGATGGTTACGGCGAAAACCGCGAGCCGGTCATCACGGATGAGGGCGAGCGTCTGGCCAAAATCCACTCCGAATCGGACCTACTGGTGGCGCAATGCCTCAAGCGCGGTATCTGGAACGACCTCGACCCGGCGGAGCTGGCTGGTGTGGCCTCCCTCTGTGTCTTTGAAAACCGCAAGACCACTCGCGGAGAACCCGGTGCGGCCACTGACGCGATGGCTAACGCCATGGACGCTACGTGGCGCATTTATAGCGAGCTCGTCGCCGATGAGAAACGCCATAACCTGCCGCAAACGAGGGAGCCGGAGCCTTCTTTCGCGCTAGCTATCCACCAGTGGACGGCGGGCGCGCCGCTGGCCTATTGCATGGGCGCGGCTAACGAGTCTGGTGCAGAGCTAACCCCCGGTGACTTTGTCCGCTGGTGCCGCCAGGTCATCGACCTGCTCCAGCAGGTGGCGAAGACGGGCTACGAGGACGAAATTCGTCGCAATGCCCGGCGCGCCATTGACGCGATCCAGCGCGGCGTCGTCGCCATCGGCGCCTAGGCTTAGCGCCTAGTCTTCGGTGCCACCGCGAAGCAGCGCCGTGGCTGCCGCCGCGAGTACTTGGCGGTGGGGCGAAACGAGCGCCACGGTGGCGAGCTTGAGGTTGCGCCCCAACGGGTTAAGGATGAGGGCTTGCGTACCGATAACAGCGTCATCGACTAAAGCTGGACCGCCCGAGTCACCTTTGACTGCCGGAATCGTGTTGAAGACAAATCCGGCGGGGGAGACGGTGGTGCGGAAGTCAATGGACCAGGTGCGGAAGAAGGGAAGGAGAAAAAGCCCACTGCGCTGTTGGGCACGGCGAGCTTTTCCGCCATATCCCCAGGTGGTGACTGGGGCGCGGAATGGCGGGGTACTTTCTGCAAGCCCAGGAAGGTCCCGGGGCGGGGCCGGCCGGTCGAGCAAGCACAGCGCCATGTCGGTCCCATCAATCGTGCGCACGGCGGCCACGCGCCGGTTGAACCCGCCACTCACCCTGTAGTGATCCCCCTTATCAAGACCGTCGCGGAAGAAGTGCGCGCAGGTCAGAACCAACCGGGTTGCCTGTTGGGAGCGGGGTCTTAAGGACGCATCGATGAGCACTCCCGAGCAATAGCTTGAGCGAGTCCGGAGCTTGACGGCAGCGGGATGGGAATTCACGCCTCCCAGCTTAACTGGACGAAGGCGGGCGGTAGGCTAACTGTCATGACTGATTATGCGTCCCGACTAAGCCGTTCCCGCGCTATCGCAGCTGCTAAAGGCATCGACATCCTGTTAGTGGGTACAGGTGCCGAATTCGCGTACCTCACCGGTTCGTGGGTCTCCTCCCACGAGCGCCTGACCTGCTTGGTTATCCGTCCCGATGCCGAACCGGTAATCGTCGCCCCCAGCACCGACATTGAGTCGCTTCAGGGCGTTGCGACCCAGCTGGTGGGATGGAGCGATGGGCAGGATCCCTATGCGCTGGCCTTGGAAGGTGCGCGCCCTACCACCGTTGCCTTGGGATCCTCACTCACCGCCGATCACGTGCTGCGCTTTCAGTCCGCAATTGGCAACCTCGAAGCTAGTACTGCGAAGGAACAGCACCCCGCAAAGTATGTTCTGGCCACCGAGGCCCTCGCCGAGCTTTTTACCCGCAAGGATCCAGATGAGGTGGCTGAGCTACGCACTGCAGCGGCGGCTATCGACGCTGTCCACGCCGAGGTGCCGCGCCTCCTGCAGCCGGGGCGCACCGAGGCCGACGTAGCCGCAGATGTGCGGGAGCTCATTTTGCGCGAGCACCGCGAGGTGGATTTCATCATCGTGGGCTCCGGTCCGAATGGAGCCAATCCACACTATGACTTTGGGGACCGAGTACTCGCCGCCGGCGATCCCGTGGTGGTGGATATTGGCGGCACGCTGCCCTCGGGCTATCACTCCGACTGCACCCGCACCTACGTCGTTGGCGCCGATCCTGCTGCCGCGCCGGCAGAGTTTCGCGAGGCTTACGCGGTCCTAGAGAAGGCCCAGGCTGCCGGCCGAGCTGCTGCGCGCCCGGGCACAACCGCCCAGGAGATCGACCGCGCCACGCGCAGCGTGATCGAAGACGCCGGTTGGGGTGAGTTCTTCACGCACCGCACCGGACACGGCATTGGCCTGTCGACGCACGAGGAGCCCTTCATCATGGAAGGAAACGAGCTGGAGCTTGCCGAGTCCATGGCCTTCTCGATCGAGCCGGGTATCTACGTGCCGGGCAAGTGGGGCATGCGTCTTGAAGACATCGTGGTGACCACCGAGTCTGGCTATGAGTCCCTGAACCAGGCACCGAGGGGGTTGCGCTAATGGGAGAAACTGGCGCGCTACTGATCCTTGGCGGGCGCAGCGATATCGGTGGACAGCTTGCACGTCGGCTGTGTGAGGGTCGCCCGGTAGTTCTCGCCGCGCGGGGCGAACACGGTATGGACGGGCTGCGCTCCGAACTCCTGAGCAGCGGGGCCACCTCCGTTCACACGCTGTCCTTCGACGCCGCGGAAGTTTCCTCCCACCGCGCGGTCATCGAACAAGCTGCAGCACTTGCAGGGGCAGAGATCACCACGGCCGTCGTCGCCTTCGGAATTCTGGGCGATCAGGAGCGCGCGGAGCACGACGAAGCCCACGCCTTCGACATAGCGCTGGTGGACTATGCAGCGCAGGTATCCATGCTCACCGTGCTTGCCGACGTCATGACGAGAGGGCACATCGTGGCCTTTTCCTCCATCGCTGGGTGGCGGGCCCGCCGGGCCAACTATGTCTATGGCTCGACCAAGGCGGGCCTGGATGCCTTCTGCCAAGGCTTAGCGGATCGATTGCAGGGCAGCGGCCTAGCGCTGATCACCGCGCGCCCCGGCTTCGTCATTGGTTCGATGACTCAAGGCATGACACCCGCGCCCTTGTCCGTTACCCCTGACGTTGTGGCCCAAGCGGTGGTCAAGGCCATTGAGTCCTCGGCAGGTTCGCGGCCGGCTTCCCGCACGCTATGGATTCCACGGCCTCTTCAGCTCTTAGCGTGGGTGATGAAGCTGGTACCGCGTCCCATCTGGCGGCACATGCCGCGCTAGCGGTGCCCGAGGGCAGGAGAATTCGCATCGAAGATGAATCCGCGCGGTGCAAGGACGCGCAACACAACGTCAGCATCTCCCTCGGCTAGATCGTGGATGACCAATCCGCGCCAGGGGGTTACCGAGATGGAAACGCCCAGCTGGGCGATAAGCCCAGCGTATTCTCCGGGCAGCACGCCATCCTGCAGGCCCGCGCCCAGATCGACGCGGCCGGGCTTCGTGTGCTCAGTCAGCCAGCCGATGGGCAGCGCAGGCGAAGTGGGGGCTGAACCTGCCGCATCCGAGACACGTTCTAGGTCCTGCAGGTGCTCTGCAGAGACCTTTTCCGCAAAGTCCACGAGTTGGGAAATGGCATCCGCAAGCCCCAGCAGCGGCCCGGTGGGCTCGCCGTCGCGGATCAGGCGTGCGGCGACGGTATCTTCATCGTGTTCCGCCTCATCACCAGAGAGCTGAAGGCCAGCCGACACCCCGTGCGAGAGGAGATCACCAGCACCGCTATCCACACCAAAAAGCGCGGCACGGGCTATCGCAGGGGCATCCTGATCGACGTCGGCTAAGGCTTCCGCGATCCGCTGCGCTACCTGACGGGCGCGCAGCGAGAGGGGAGAGGCCAGCACGTGAGCGGCGGTGGTGGGCAGGGGGACGTCGCCAAGCACCTGCGCATTGGCGACGCCTCGCAGGCCGATGACGCTGTGCTGCTCTAGGTACACATTGCCATCGCCATGTTCTCTGGCGGCCTGGCCCAGAGCGAGCCACTGCTCGGGGGTGACAACGCCGCCGGCGGGATGGAAGCGCAAGGTAGCGGATTCGGGATGCTTCGACTCAGGGAGGGACATGGTGGGACAGTCTAGTCGCTCCGGGAGGGTCTCCTGCGAAGCGCCAAGCCCAGCAAGTATGGTGGGCGACATGCCGTTTGTTCTCTTCATCGCGTACATCCTCCTAGAAACTATGGCCTTTTGGGCCGTTGCCGAGTGGATTGGTGTGCTGTGGGCGCTGCTTGCCTTGGCGCTGACCATGCTCTTCGGCATGACTATCGCCAGCTGGGAAGTCCGCCGCATGATGGTCAGCCGCATCCGTCAAACCGATGACGGTGTGTACGTCATGGAGGATCCCACCCCGGGCAAGACGGCAGGCAACGTTGGCCTGACCATGGTGGGCGGAATCCTGCTGTCACTGCCCGGATTTGTCTCCACGGTCTTCGGAGCACTGCTTATCTTTGCGCCCACGCGGTCCATCATCCGCACGCTACTTGCGGCATCGATGTTCCGGAAGATCGAAAACATGGGCGTGCGCGTGTACGAAGCCTCACCCATGGCCCAGCACCGCGATTCCTATGGTTCCTTCGGCACCTTTGACGCAGGCGCCAGCGGTGATGGAATGGGGGGCATGGATCAAACTGGCCAGTCGCATGAGGTCTTGGATGAAGATGAAATCCGCACGTGGACCCAACACGTCAAGCCCGAAGACTTTGAGGACGGAAAGAAGTAGTGCTGGTACTTGTGGCCCGGCTCGCTCTCGCTGCTGCGTCGGGCGCGGTGACCTACCTTGCCGTTGAGCCACGCGGCTGGTGGGCCGCCGGCATAATCGGCATGGCGATGCTCGTGGCAGCGCTCTCACCGTGGAGAAAACCCCTCGGTCTGGGGTGGGCGGCCCTCGTCGCTTGTGTACATAGCGCGGTGTTGTACTTGTTCACGCTGCCATGGATTGGTGAGTTAGTGGGCAACATGCCCTATATTGCGCTCGCTTTATTCCTGTCTCTGTACAGCATCCTCCTTGGTATCGGCGGGGCGGCGCTGCTGCGCTTAAACTACGGTTTCGCTCTCTTCCCGTTCTTCTACGTGGCGGTAGAAATGCTGCGCTCCTCAGTGCCCTTTGGCGGTTTTGCGTGGGTGCGCCTCGCTTGGGGGCAAATAGAGGGCCCACTCGCCAATCTCGCCTCGTGGGGCGGGCCGGCACTCATTACCTGCGCGGTAGTCTGCGTAGGCGCGGGCATGGTGGGGCTTGCCCGCTCACCGCGCCTGGCATGTGCGTTCTTGGCCGTGCCGATGCTTGCCGGATTATTGGCGGCACAGAGCGTGGACCGCCCAGGCCGCACAACAGGCACGGTGACGGTCGCCGCAGTGCAAGGAAACGTTCCACGGCTGGGCCTTGACTTTGCCGCCCAACGCCGCGCGGTGCTGGATAACCACGTCCGGGTCACTGAGCAGGCAGCCCAGGATGGCGCTGAGCCAGACATCGTCATTTGGCCGGAGAACTCCTCCGATATCAACCCTTTTGCGAATGAGGACGCCCGAGAGCTTATCGACGGCGCCGCCCACGACATCGATGCACCAATCCTCGTCGGAACGCTGACCCAGGATGAGGTTGGCGCACGGAACACCATGCAGGTGTTTAACCCGGATGGCTCGGCAGGGGAGTACCACCACAAGAAGTACCTGCAGCCTTTTGGTGAGACGATGCCGATGCGCGATTTCTTTAGGAAGATCACCGACCTGGTGGACCTGGCAGGCGACATGAAGCCCGGTGACGGTCCGGGCGTGGTCACCATGGCTGGGACCGCAGTGGGCGTTGCCACGTGTTATGAGATCAGCTTTGACCAGGCGTTCCGAACCGCCATCAACAATGGGGCGCAGATCCTCACGACACCGACGAACAATGCCACCTTTAGTGACTCCGACATGACCTACCAGCAGTTGGCCATGAGCCGCTTGCGCGCGATCGAGGCGGATCGGGCCGTCGTTGTGGCGGCTACGTCTGGGGTCTCTGCCATCGTCCACCCGGATGGCTCAGTGAGCCAGGCCAGCGGTATCTTTGAACCGGCATATCTCGAAGAAGAGCTTCCGCTGCGAGAAGGGCGTACATTTGCGGTGCGTTATGGTTCGCTCCTGCAATGGCTCATGGCTATTATTGGAACGGTCTGTGCGCTGTATGCGATCTATTCCACCCGCTTGTCCGGACGACGCAGCGCGCCTGAAAAAGAAATCTAAAGGAGCAAGGAACTAGTGAGCTCGACCCGCGAATCTACCCTGGTCATCATCCCTACTTACAACGAGATTGAGAACCTACCGCTCATTACCGGGCGTGTGCGCAAGGCAACGCCGGAGGTTCACATCCTGATTGTGGACGATAACTCCCCGGACGGCACCGGTGACGCGGCGGATAAGCTGGCCGCTGATGACTCCCACCTGCACGTTCTCCACCGTGAGGGCAAGGGCGGACTTCTCGGCGCGTACATCGCCGGTTTCAAGTGGGGCCTGGAGAAGGACTACCAGGTGCTGTGCGAGATGGATGCTGACGGCTCCCACGCACCGGAGCAGCTGCACCTGCTGTTGGAGGAAATTGACAAGGGTGCCGACTTGGTCATCGGCTCTCGCTATGTTCCGGGCGGCGAGACCGTCAATTGGCCAGCCAACCGCGAGCTGCTTTCTCGCCTGGGCAACAAGTACATCTCGGTCGCCTTGGGCGCCGGCATCAACGACATGACCGCCGGTTACCGCGCCTTCCGTCGCGAGCTACTCGAGCACCTAGACTTCGAGGAGCTCTCTAACGCCGGCTACATTTTCCAGGTTGACGTTGCCTTCCGCGCCATCAAAGATGGCTTCGATGTCCGCGAGGTACCGATCACCTTTACCGAGCGAGAGCTGGGTGAGTCGAAGCTTGACGGCTCTTTTGTCAAGGATTCTCTGCTGGAGGTCACCAAGTGGGGCGTTGCGCACCGCTCCGAGCAGGTGAGCGACTTTACCTCTGAGGTATCCAAGATCACCTCACGCACGGTAAAGGACATGGAGCTTGGCCCCAAGTTCAGCAACGCTAAGACTGCTGTTTCCGACTTTGTCTCCGAGGTATCCAACTTGGTGAAGGGCACACTCAACCGCTAAAACTGCTTTCCTCACCACGAGCCCGAAGGCCTGTCATGGCTTTCGGGCTTTTGTGGTAATAACCACCATCGGTGCTAATGTCGTAAGTGGCACTTTATCCGGTGCACAGTGACTTGTTTCACTTCATTCTCACACTACGGATCGTTCGGCACGTACCTGCCGATGGAGGAGAGTTTGCTATGGCAACCGTAACGTTCAAAGATGCATCCCTAACCTATCCAGGAGCTACAGAACCCACCGTCAAGAAGTTCAACCTGGAAATCGCTGACGGCGAGTTCCTCGTCTTGGTCGGCCCATCCGGCTGTGGTAAATCCACCACGCTGCGCATGCTGGCCGGCTTGGAAAACGTCACGGACGGTGCCATCTTCATCGGCGACAAGGACGTCACCCACGTCGCACCGCGTGACCGAGACATCGCTATGGTCTTCCAGAACTATGCTCTCTACCCGCACATGACCGTGCGCGAGAACATGGGTTTTGCGCTAAAGATCGCAGGCAAATCCCAGGACGAGATCAACAAGCGCGTCGATGAAGCCGCCGCTACCTTGGGCCTGACCGAATTCTTGGAGCGCAAGCCGAAGGCCCTGTCCGGTGGTCAGCGCCAGCGCGTAGCCATGGGCCGCGCCATCGTTCGTAATCCCCAGGTCTTCCTCATGGATGAGCCACTGTCCAACCTCGACGCCAAGCTGCGTGTGCAGACGCGTACCCAGATCGCGGCTTTGCAGCGCAAGCTCGGGGTCACCACCGTCTACGTCACCCACGACCAAACCGAGGCACTGACCATGGGTGACCGCATCGCGGTACTCAAGGACGGCTACCTGCAGCAGGTCGGCGCACCCCGCGAGCTCTACGACCGCCCAGCCAACGTCTTCGTCGCCGGCTTCATCGGTTCCCCGGCCATGAACCTCGGTACCTTTACGGTCAAGGATGGTGACGCTACCTCGGGGCACGCCCGCATCAAGCTGTCCCCGGAAACCATCGCGGCCATGACCCCGGAAGACAATGATCGCATCACCATCGGTTTCCGCCCGGAGGCCCTAGAGATCATCCCGGAGGGCGAATCCACCGACCACTCCATTCCCATCAAGCTCGACTTCGTAGAGGAACTTGGCTCTGATTCCTTCCTCTACGGCAAGCTGGTGGGCGAAGGTGACCTCGGCTCCTCGAGCGAGGATGTCCCCGAATCCGGTCAGATCGTCGTTCGTTCCGCACCGAACACCGCACCCGCCCCGGGCAGCGTTTTCTATGCACGCATCGT
The DNA here is from genome assembly GCF_001809235.1 of Corynebacterium sp. HMSC072A04. Lineage (NCBI taxonomy): Bacteria > Bacillati > Actinomycetota > Actinomycetes > Mycobacteriales > Corynebacteriaceae > Corynebacterium > Corynebacterium sp. HMSC072A04. The sequence goes on from NZ_KV796786.1 coordinate 142,187, forward strand.
CGAAGGCGGCCAGCACAACTTCTCAGCCTCGACTGGAAAGCGCCTGCCGTAGCCCGTGCCCGGCTACTGCGAGCCAAGCAGCACGGATAGGCATAGAGCCAGGATTAATTCAGCTACGAAGGTGGAGTGACTCGACGTGAAAGAGTCTATGAGTATCACCTCCTCGACGTACGCGTCGGCACTTCTGACGCTGCCGTGGGATACGCCCCTGGAACAGTGGCCCGCTGAACTCATCGCGGCCCTTCCTAGGGGTATTTCCCGGCACATCGTGCGTTTCGTGGGGATTAACCGCGGCATCGTCGCGGTCAAGGAAATCGGCGCGCGTACCGCCCACCACGAATACAAAATGCTGCGCGAACTGCAGCGTCTTGGCGCACCCAGTGTGCGCCCTGTTGCCGTGATTACCGGCCGACACCCAGCCAAAGAGAGCTACGGGGAGCTCACCGCGGCGCTGGTCACTGAGCACCTGGAGTTTTCCCTACCGTACCGCGAGATCTTCTCGCGACACCTCACGGTAGTCGAGGCGGAAAAGCTAATCCGGGCCCTGTCAGTGCTACTCGTGCGCATGCATCTGCTGAACTTCTATTGGGGCGATGTATCGCTGTCGAACACCCTCTTCCGGCGGGACGCCGAGACCTATTCGGCCTATCTTGTCGACGCCGAAACGGGGGAGTTCCAGCCCAATCTCTCCGAATCACGCAGGCTTTACGACGTCGACATCGCCCGCGTCAACATCATCGGTGAACTCATGGACCTGCAAGCAGGAGAATGCTTGGATTCCTCCATCGATGTCATCGCCCTAGGCAGCCTGGTTGAGAGCTCTTACCTCGAGCTGTGGACGGAACTAACCGCCGAAGAATCCGTGGACGCCAGCGAGTATTGGCGCGTCTCCGAGCGGATTGACCGCCTTAATCAGCTGGGTTTCGATGTAGGCGAGCTCAAGGTCACGAAGGACGATTCGAAACACGTGGTGCGGATTCGCCCAGTGGTGGTCGATCCCGGCCACTACCGCGCGCAGTTATTGAGTTTGACGGGATTAAGCGTCGAGGAGCACCAAGCCCAGCGCCTCTTGGGTTCCATCCAGGCCTACCAAGCCGTCGAATGTGGGCCCCACGTGGGGCTTACCCAGGCCGCGCACCTGTGGATGACGCAAGAGTATGAGCCGACTATCGCCGCTGTCCCCGTAGAGATGTTGCAGAAGCTCGAACCCGCGCAGATTTTTCACGAAATCGTGGACCACCGTTGGTTCCTTGCCCAAGAGAGGGGAGAGGACGTGTCCCTTCCGGAGGCGACGGCATCCTACCTTGAGTCTGTGCTGCCCGCCCGCCGAGACGAGGCGCGGCTTCTCCACGCACAGCCCGCAAAGGGAGACTTGTCATAACCGCCTGCGTGCCCCAGTGGCCTCCAAAACCACAGATCGAAAACGCGGCTCTCAGCTGATTATTATATGGATTTGTATGTTTTAAGCCCGATTGCCCCTTAAATGGGGAAGGATTTCGTGCCCGAATATGGATATGGTCACAATCGGGCGTTTTAGGTCCGTTTTCTTTTGATTATGTGGAATACCTCACTAAGGTAGGAGACAGGCTAACCAGTTCATAGTTGGATTGCGATCCGCTATGAAGCACTTGGTGGCGCTGGGAACAATCCTTCGTCACGGAAGGAATCCCAGACACAACCGAATACGGGCCGGGTATCCATCTCGGCTCATCATCCCGCTTTTCATCAAGAAAGATGAGGACCTCATGAAGCGTCTTACTCGCATCGCATCCATCAGCATGGCTTCCATGCTCGCCGCCGCAAGTCTCGTCGCGTGCTCCGGCTCTACCGACGAGGAAGGCGATGTATACTTCCTGAACTTCAAGCCCGAACAGGACGCCGCATACCAGGAGATCGCAAAGGCCTACACTGAAGAGACCGGCGTCAAGGTCAAGGTCGTCACTGCCGCCTCCGGCTCCTATGAGCAGACCCTCAAGGCAGAAATTGGCAAGGACGAAGCCCCGACTCTCTTCCAGGTCAATGGCCCAGCTGGCTTCATCACCTGGCAGGACTACATGGCAGATATGTCGGATACCGAGGTAGCCAAGCAGCTCACCGACGATATTCCGCCGCTGACCACCGAAGATGGCGAGGTACGTGGCGTTCCGTTCGCCGTCGAGGGCTTCGGCATCATCTACAACGACGAGATCTTCGACAAGTACATCGCCACCTCCGGCGCGAAGATCAAGTCCACCGACGAAATCAAGAGCTACCAGAAGCTCAAGGAAGTCGCCGAGGACATGCAGGCCAAGAAGGATGAGCTTGGCATCGAGGGCGCCTTCGCCTCCACCTCGCTGACTTCCGGCGAAGACTGGCGTTGGCAGACTCACCTGGCTAATGCTCCTATCTGGCAGGAGTACCAGGACAAGAATGTCGAGGACACCAACGAAATCGACTTCTCCTACAACAAGGAATTCAAGAACCTCTTCGACCTCTACCTGGATAATTCCACCGTGGCGAAGACCCTGGCCCCCTCCAAGACCGTGTCTGACTCCATGGCTGAGTTTGCGCAGGGCAAGGCCGCCATGGTCCAGAACGGTAACTGGGCATGGTCCCAGATCGCTGAGACCTCTGGAAACGTGGTCAAGGAAGACAAGATCAAGTTCCTGCCGATGTACATGGGCCTGCCGGACGAAGAAAACTACGGCATCAACGTCGGTACCGAGAACTACTTGGGTGTGAACTCTGAGGCCTCCGAAGTCGACCAGAAGGCCACCAAGGACTTCGTGGACTGGTTGTTTACCTCCGAGACTGGCAAGGAGCACGTGGTTAAGGACCTCGGCTTCATCGCACCGTTCGAAAGCTACACCGCCGAGGACACCCCGAATGATCCCCTCGCTGAGCAGGTCGCGGAAGCTATCGCTAACAAGGATCTGACCACCTACCCGTGGAACTTCCAGTACTTCCCGTCCCAGCAGTTCAAGGATGACTTCGGCCAGGCCCTGTCGCAGTACGCCTCCGGCACCCTGAAGTGGGAGGACGTCGTCAAGCAGTTCAAGGACAACTGGGCTGCCGAGAAGGAATCCAACTGGGGCTAGGCCTTAAGTTCCCACCCCCTCGCCACACGCCTTCCCGCTAGGAAGCGTGTGGCACCACTTGAAATTAAGGTTTCACCACCATGCAAGCAACGCTGAAGAAGTACTTCCCAGTCTTTGTCTTGCCCACCCTTCTGGCATTCATGATTGCCTTCTTGGTGCCGTTCATCGTGGGATTCTTCCTCTCTTTTACGAAGTTCACCACCATCACCAACGCCAAGTGGGTTGGCATCGACAACTACGCCAAAGCTTTCTCCCAACGCGAAGGTTTCATCTCGGCCTTCGGTTTCACCGTCCTCGTGGTCATCGTTTCTGTGATCACCGTCAACGTCTTCGCCTTCCTCTTGGCGTGGATGCTGACCCGCAAACTCCGCGGAACCAACTTTTTCCGCACGGTCTTCTTTATGCCGAACCTCATCGGCGGCATCGTGCTGGGCTATACCTGGCAGACCATGATCAACGCCGTGCTCTCGCACTATGCCACGACCATCAGCGCGGACTGGAAGTTCGGCTACGCCGGCCTCATCATGCTGCTTAACTGGCAGCTCATCGGCTACATGATGATTATTTACATCGCTGGCTTACAGAATGTCCCACCTGAGCTCATCGAGGCAGCCGAGCTCGACGGCGTCAACAAGTGGGAGATGCTTCGCCATGTCACCATCCCGATGGTCATGCCGTCCATCACTATCTGCCTCTTCCTGACTTTGTCGAACTCGTTCAAGCTCTTCGACCAGAACCTTGCGCTCACCAACGGCGCGCCCGGCGGACAAACTGAGATGGTCGCGCTCAACATCGTTAACACGCTGTTCAACCGTATGAACGTCGAGGGCGTGGGTCAGGCCAAGGCCGTCATCTTCGTCGTCGTCGTGGTCGTCATCGCGTACTTCCAGCTGCGCGCGACCCGCTCCAAGGAAATCGAGGCATAAGTCATGACTACCAGCACTTCAGCGCAGGCCGTCCCGGCCTCGAAGAAGAAGGATCACCAGCTTCCCTCGGACAATAAGACCCGGATGTCTGGCGGCGCCAAGTTCGTGGTCTACGCCATCTTGGTGTTCTTCACCATCGTCTTCCTTGGGCCGATCCTCTTCATCTTCATTAACTCCTTTAAGTCCAAGTTTGCTATCTCCTCCGATCCTTTCTCTCTTCCCATCGGTGAAACCTGGGTCGGCTTCGAGAACTTCATGGTGGGCTTGACCAAGCAGGGCTTCTTGGAAGCCACCCTGTGGTCTTTCGTCATCACGATTCTGTCCGTCATCGTCATCGTGTTCTTCTCCGCGATGACCGCCTACTACATCACGCGCGTCAAGACGTGGTGGACAAACCTTCTGTACTACCTCTTCGTGGTGTCCATGATTATCCCGTTCCAGATGGTCATGTTCCCGACGGTCAAGATTGCAGACATGCTCCACCTCAACAACCCGATCGGCATCGTGGTGCTCTACCTCGGATTCGGTTCTGGTCTGTCGGTGTTTATGTTTGCGGGCTTCGTCAAGTCGATCCCCTTGGATGTCGAGGAAGCCGCGATGATCGACGGCTGCGGTCCGCTACAAAACTACTTCCGCGTCGTCTGGCCCATGCTCAAGCCGACGGCCATTACCGTGGCCATTCTCAACGCCATGTGGGTTTGGAACGACTACCTACTGCCGTACTTGGTCATTGGTCTGTCGACTCGGTACAAGACCATCCCGGTGGTCATCCAGTCCTTCGTCGGCTCCAACGGTAACCGCGACATGGGTGCCATGATGGCCATGCTGGTCCTCGCCATCATCCCCATCGTCATCTTCTACTTCTCCACGCAGAAGCACATCATCGAAGGTGTGGCGGCCGGTGCCGTGAAGGGCTAATCAAGTGCGATAGGTTAAAGAACCATGAATCGCTTGCTCGGCCCCGAATCGAAGTTCTACGCCGCCCTGAGCCTTTTCGCTGACCTTGTCATCGTCAACGTTCTCCTCGTTATCACGTGCTTTCCCGTGGTGACTGGGGGAATGTCTCTGCGCACCGCCCACGCGGTGACCGGACAGATGGTCCGCGAAGAAGGTTCACGCCGCGGCGCGGCCTTCGTTCGGGGCCTTTTGACCCGCCCCGGAACAAATACCGCCTGGTGGCTTATCTGCCTGGCACTGGGCGCCTTAGCTGCCTATGAATTCGCCATCATCGCGAAGGCCGGTTTCGGGACAATGGGCGTCGTTCTGCGTGCCGCGCTGGTTTCTGGGCTCCTCGTGCTGGGCTGCATCAGCGTGTGGTTCTTCCACCTCGATGCCCCGGGGCTGAGTTTTAGCCAGCGGTGCACGGCCGCCATGACGAAGGCGGTAGCGCACCTACCGCGTACTCTAGTGGCGGTATCCCCGGCAGCACTCTTGTTGCTGTTCCCGCTCTTTTTCCCGGCGCAGTGGGGAGGCTATGTGTTCTTCCTCGCGGTATTGGGACCTGCCCTGGCGGTCTATCTCGCCGAGCTGGTTCTCCAGTGGCCGGAACTTAATTCAGCGCCGCACGAAGCCGCCAGTGCTTAGCGCGACGTTCGCCTTTAGGGCCCAAAACGACAAATAGGGTAGTGGCTTCCACTTCTGTGGAGCTACTACCCCTTGACCGTGGGACCGGCGCGCGGCGGACTTTTTAGCCTTCGTTTTCTTCCTGTTCCTTCTGCTCCTTGAGCAGGCGGGCTGCCGCCCGACGACGCGAACGCAGGCTTTCGATGCGTTCAGTCAGCAGTTCATCCAGCTCCTCAATGGAGCGGCGCTCGCGCAGCATATCCCAGTGGGTCCGCGGCGGCTTCACCGGCTTGGACTCAACGCCCTCGCCCTCAACAAGGGTGCCGAGCTTACCGTTCTTGCACATCCACTCCTCGGGGATTTCCGCGTCATCGGCGAAGGGCACCTCGTAGATGTCGCCGTCCTCGGTGCGGTATTTCACCATCTGGCGCGGGGCCAAGTCGTGGTCGCGGTCGGTTTCGTAGCTCACTGCGCCCATGCGGCTGCCACGGAGTACGCGATCTGCCATGCAACATCATCCTTTTCAAGCGTTGAGGGAAGGGATCAGGGTCGACCTATATCACCCAAAGTTCTATCATTATAACGAATGGCCCACGGCCTTTGTTCCCACCCTCGGGTTAATGGGCTAAGGTGAGTGAGGTGATTGGTACACAGGATCCGCAGCCCGGCAAGCCCTCGAGGCACCGGACGGCAACCTGCCAGTGGTGCGGCAAAGAGATCGCACAAGGCGGGCGGGGAAGGCCACGCAAGTTCTGTTCGCCCTCGTGCAAGCAACGAGCATACGAGCAGCGCCACAACGTGGTCGGGACATCCATTCCCGTGGACGCTGTCATCCTAACTCCAGACAAGGCGGACCGTCTCCGCGACGGTCTCTTTGAGCTCCGGTGCTGTGCCGAGGACGTGGCCACGGCGGCGTCGGAAAGCGCCAGTGCTGAAGAGATGGAACAGCTGTGTGCCGAACTGGTCGCACTGGCTCGTAAGCTTGAGGAATTGAGATAGTACATGAAATCCGTATTAGGTAACCGCAAACTGGTTGTCAGTATCTTCGTGGTTCTGATTCTGGCCTCGTCGGCACTGGCCCTGGGACCGTTGGCGTTTTCGGTGATCATGGGCCGCGGTGTGAAGACCGAGCCGATCAACGCGGATAAGGTCCATGCCGCAACGACAGATGTTGATGGCGAATGGCACGTGGTGCAAGGTTCGGCCTATAACTACACCTCAGCCGGGTTTACCATCGACGAGATCCTGCCGGCGGATAAGCGCACGACGTCTGGCTCCACCAAGCATGTCACCGGCCAGGCAACCATCAAGGACGGGGTCGTTGAGGAAGCCAGCATCACCGTGGACATGGCGAGCCTGACCACGGACAAGAAGGTGCGCGATCAGAACATGAAGTCGAAGCTCTTTGAGGTAACGAAGTACCCAGAGTCGACCTTCACGTTGACCGAGCCAGCAGATGTCTCCGCCGTGCCTGACGACGGCTCACTGGTCACCGTCCCACTGACTGGTGACCTGACCATCCACGGCGAGACCAAGAGCGTGACGCAGGACTTCCAGGTGGTCCGCGATGGTGACACCATTATCTTGGGCGGCGATATTCCGATAAATCGCCTCGATTTCGGCCTCGAAGCCCCGGAGATGATCGCCGCAAAGATCTCCGAGGTCGGCGACGTTAACGTTCGCGTTACCCTCGAGAAGTAGCGCGCACGGTTAGTCATGAATTATCGGCATCTTATTCCTGTCCTGTGGGTGCGTCTCGTAGTGCTCGCAGGATTCGGCATTTTCATCTGGTTTCAGGGGACGAAACTTCTGGCAGCGTTTTCTGTAGTGCTTGTAGCTCTCACCGTCGTGCAGCTGGTGATGGCTTACCAACGGCGCTAAAACAGCTTTCCGATGAGCTCCCTAAATGCTGCACAATTACGTAACAGTGACTATATAGTGGCTTAAAAGGGGTTGCCCCTAAGGCGGCTGGGGAGATGCAGATCAGTCCAGATCCAAAGGCGCCATCACAAATATCCCACCCGCACGCATAGCGACCCTCAGACAACGCATGGCACACAGGAAAGCCGTCTGGAAGGCAGCAAACCAAGAAGTCGCCAAATAAGCTGAAGGCTCGAACTTTTCGGAACGGCGATGCGGACGGGACAGGCAACTCGGAGCAAAGCATCAAGGGCCTGTCGAGTACGCGCAACGCACGCATAACTCCGCCGGCACCCATGGCTCAGCGAGGGCACACCGTCAAGGCCTGAGTACAGATCCATGCGAGCCCAGAGACGGGAGATGCTAAGTCATATCTTCCCGCAGCATAAGTTGTTGTCCGATAATGTACATTATGTCAGATTGTATTTGCGCACCCTCCCCGCCCAATAGTCACGGCCACAGCACCACAACATGTCAACCTCTTCCCAGTTCTCGCAAATTTATCATGTGGTGAGAGTTGGATTTCAATCTATGGGACGGTAATGTTTCCCACATAATCAATCACTCTATTGAAATTATCAAGGAGGGCGCTTCCCACATGACCGCCGTCAGCACCACGCCGCCAAAGACAGCGGCCCCAGCACAGCAGCTCACAAAACGTGACCGCGTGCGTGTGGCCGTGGCATCGACCATTGGTACGACCATCGAGTTCTATGACTTCTATATTTATGCCACGGCAGCCGTAGCCGTCTTTCCTTTCCTCTTCTTCCCGAAGACCGAGGACCCCACCGTTGCCCTGCTCCAGTCCTTTGCCACCTTCGGCCTGGCCTTCATTGCCCGGCCACTGGGCTCAGTGCTCTTTGGACACTTTGGCGATCGCATCGGCCGCAAGGCCACCCTCGTGGGTGCACTCCTGACGATGGGCATTGCTACCTTCATCATCGGCGTCCTCCCCACGTACCAGACCGCGGGCATCATCGCGCCTGCCCTGTTGGCCCTGATGCGCTTCTGCCAGGGTTTGGGCTTGGGCGGCGAATGGTCCGGTGCAGCTTTGCTGGCTTCCGAGACCGCCGAGGAAGGCAAGCGCGCTTCCGCCGCCATGTGGCCGCAGTTCGGCGCACCTTTCGGGTTCTTGCTCGCCAATGGCTTCTTCCTGACTCTGGTTGCGACCATGGATTACTCCCGCGGCGACACGACCGGCACCTTCATGGAATGGGGCTGGCGCTTGCCCTTCCTCGCCTCCGCTGTCATGGTCCTCATTGGCCTCTACGTCCGCCTGCGCCTGGAGGAAACACCTGTCTTCCAGCAGGCAGTAGACGAAGGCAAGAAGGTCAAGACCCCCATGGTGGAGGCTTTCCGCACTGCCTGGAAGCCGATGATCATCGGTACCTTCGTCATGGTCTCCTGTTACACGCTGTTCTACCTAGTCACCACCTGGATTCTCTCCTACGGTATCGGCGATAAATCCCAGGGGCTGGGTTTGGGAATCCCCTACCTGGAATTCCTGGAGATCCAGCTGATCTCTATCTTCATGTTCATCATCGGCATTCCCGTATCTTCCATGCTGTCGGATAGGTATGGCCGCAAGCCGATCCTGGTCGTGACCTCACTCATCATGATTACCTTCGGTTTCAGCTTCCCCTTCTTCCTCGGCATCGAACACGCTGACCGCAACTCGGTCCTCGGCTTCTTGCTCGTCGGCATGTTCATCATGGGCCTCATCTTCGGCCCCATGTCGGCTGTCTTGCCGGAGCTCTTCCCCACTAACGTCCGCTACACCGGTTCCGGCATCGCGTACAACGTCTCTTCTATCCTGGGTGCCGCCGTGGCCCCGTTCATCGCTACGTGGCTGGTCAGCGCCTTTAACGTGAGCTACGTGGGCTATTACCTCATCATCGTCTGCTTCATCTCCCTCATCGCTATCCTCATGATGCAGGAGCTGAAGGACCAGGATCTTTCCCAGGTTTAGGTCTTCAGACACAAGCATCTCCCCGTCTCCTTCCGGTGTTGCTCACCGAAGGGCGGGGAGATTTTTTGTCGCACCGTACCCCGCCGCCTTCAAAAGTGCAGACCTGGAAGTACAGACTCGCTGGTCGTCGCAAAGCACTGCCTGGGCGCTTGACGACGACCACCTGCATGAATGCACTTCCAGGTCTGCACAAACAGAAAAGGTGGCCGGCAAACATGTGCCAACCACCTATGCGGAGCTAGTTGCCCGGATGGGCAACCTTCTACACAGAAACCGCAGTTTTACTGGATTCCGCCTCGTCCTCGATGGGCTTGCGGCGCACGATGGCGGAGAAGACTGCGCCAGTGACGTTGGCCCACACTGCAGCAACCACACCCGGCAGCGCTGCCTCCGGGGTAAAGAACTGCAACGCCAATGCCGAGGCGAGTCCGGAGTTCTGGGTCGCCACTTCAATTGCTGTGGTGCGCGCCGCCGCCTCGCGCTGGCGGGCTAGCTTGGCCATGTAGTACCCAAAGAGGAATCCGATGAGGTTCTGGATAGCCACGCCGATAAACACGACGAGACCAACGGTGATCAGCTTATCTTGCGATTTCGACACCACCGCTGTGACAACGCCTCCGATGCCGGCGATGGCCACCCACGGCAAAGCCGGCAGCACCTTGTCTACCGCCTTGTTTGCAATCACGCGCAGCAGCAGACCCAGGCCTACCGGGATGAGGACGGTCTGGACCAGCGACCACATCATGCCGGCACCATCGACCTCCGCGGTCTGCCCCGCCAACCACAGCATGAGCAGCGGTGTCATGATCGGCGAGACCAGCGTGGATACCGAGGTCATCGCCACCGACAGCGCCACATCACCCTTGGCTAGGTAAGCCATCACGTTGGAGGCCGTACCGCCGGGCACAGACCCGAGAAGGATGAGGCCGACGGTGGCGGCGTCGGAAAGCCCTAACAGTTTAGCCACGAGCACGGCACTCGTCGGCATGATGGCAAACTGACAGAGAACGCCCAAGAAGATGGGTAACGGACGCTTCGCCACCAGGGCCAGGTCCGGAATCGTCAGGGTAAGCCCCATGGAAAACATGATGACCATGAGCAATTCCGAGGTGTACTGCCCCACCGGCTCAAAGGTGCTGGGGCTCAAAAAGGCGACAATGGCGCAGGCAACAATAACGATGGGAAAGATGTAGACGGCGAGTTTCTCGCCAGTCTCCCCTTCTGTGCGCAGGTTCGTCATAGTGTTTCCTTTCCAGAATGTGTCTCACTATATGAATTGAGTATCCCATATGATGAACCTCACGTACCCAGTTTGGTCGAGATTTACTGTCAAGCGATAGATTAGAAATATGTCCAAGCTACTAAGCCCCGATTCCTCTCGTTTCTCACGCCCGGCCGGCGCTACCAGCCAGGCCGACGCCGTTTCCGAGCGCTACCGCCACGGCTCCCCCGCCGAGCTGGTTGCGGACATGGAAGCCATCGTCGGCGCAGAAAACGTGCACGGCCGACTCAGCGACCTCGTGCGCTTCTCCTCCGATGCCGGTCCCTACCGATCCATCCCGAACATCGTGGTTTCCCCGCGCAACGCAGCGGACCTCGCTGCGCTCATGAAGTACTGCGATACCCACGATCGCCACATGACCTTCCGCGCAGCAGGAACGTCGCTGAACGGCCAGGCCATGGGCGATGACATCCTCGTCGATGTCAAGACCCACTTCGGCGGCATGGAAGTGCGCGAGGAAGGCCGCAAGCTGTGGTCGCGCCCCGGCGTCATCTTGGGCGATGCCCAAGCAGTACTCTCCCGCCATGGCTTCATGCTGGGGCCAGACCCGGGATCCACGTCCGTGTGCACCATCGGTGGCGTGCTGGCCGATAACTCCGGCGGCATGCGCTGCTCCTTGGAACGCGACAGCTACCACAGCATCGAAGAGCTGATCTTCGTCTTGCCTTCTGGCACCATCGTGGATACGTCTCGTGGGGACGAGGCCTTCCGCAAGCAGGAGCCGAAGCTCCACGCCGATCTTCTGGCCTTCCGCGATAAGCTGCGCGCCAACACCGAGATGGTGAAGTTCCTGCGCACTAAGTTCTCTATTCGCAACACCAATGGACTGCGAATTGATGCCTTCCTCGATGAGGATGAGCCCGTGCACATCCTCAAGCGCCTGCTCATCGGCTCCGAGGGCATCTTCGGCGCCATCACGGAATCCGTCATCCGCACGGTGAAGCTTCCGCGCGTAAAGGCCACGACCTGGGTCGAGCTGCCCAACCTCCGCGATGCCGCAAACTACGTGCACCCCATCATGGAGACAGGCGCGGAGGCCTGCGAGCTTCTGGTTGCCCCGGTCATGCGCCGTTCCGCCGAGCACTATGCGCACGCGCCGGAATCGTGGCGCAACCTCAATGATGACGCCGCAGCACTCCTCGTCGAGGTCGGCGGCAGCGACGAGGAGAACTTGGACAAGGCCATGGATCGCCTACGCACCGTGCTTGCCGACGCCCCACTACTGCGCCCCCTCGAATTTCTCACCACCGCAGAAGGTATGCGCGGCGCGTGGGAGCTACGCAATGGTCTCTACGGCCTGCTGGGCGCGGACCGTCCGAACGGCACGGCGTACATCACCGAGGATGTCTGCTTCCCGCCTTCCCAGGTCGGTGAGGCCGCAGCGGACCTGTTGGACTTGCAGGCCAAGTACGGCTACCCGGAGTCGGTCATGGGCCACGCTGCTTTTGGCAACCTGCACTTCTTCTTTACCCCGCGCTTCGACGTTGAGGAGGAGCGCGAATCCTATGCCGCGTTCTTGGATGATTTGGCCGAGCTGGTCATTGACAAATACCAGGGCTCGATGAAGGCCGAGCACGGTACCGGCGTGAACATGGCCCCCTTCCTGGAGCACGAGTGGGGCACGGAGGCCTTCGAGCTGTTCTGGGAAGTCAAGAACATGATCGATCCCAAGAGCATCCTGGCACCGAACGTGAAGCTCACCCGGGACCAAACCATCCACCTGCGCAACTTCAAGTCCTTCCCCAAGGTCGAGGAAGAGATCAACCCGTGTGTGGAATGCGGTTTCTGTGAGCCTGTCTGCCCCTCCCGCCACGCCACGGTGACCCCGCGCCAGCGCATCGTGCTGCGCCGCGAGATGGCCCGGCAGGAAGAAGGCTCGGAGGTCTTGGCGCAGCTGCAGAAGGAGTATCAGTACGACGCCGTCGACATGTGCGCCGCCGACGGCACCTGCTCTATCCCCTGCCCGATTAGCATCGACACCGGCGCAGTGATGAAGCAGCTGCGCGCCCAGCAGGCCACCCCGGCCCGCGAGAAGGTGGCACTGACGACGGCACAGCGTTGGGAGTTGGTGGAAAGGCTTGCCCGCGCTGGCATCATCTCCGCCAACAAGATTCCCCACAAGCCCCTCGAGCTGGGCGCCAACATGGCACGTAACGTGGTAGCACCGGACTTGCTGCCCACCGTCCCGGGGCCGCTTCCGCAGGCCGCATCGCGTCTGCCGGAAACCCCGCGCGAGGGCGCTGGCGCGCTCTACTTCCCTGCCTGCATCAACCGCATCTTCGGCCGCCCAGCCGGAGCGGCTAAGGATTCGGTCGATCTCCCGCGCGCCATCGTGGAACTGGGACGCCGGGCTGGCCAGCCGGTGTGGATCCCCGAGGATGTCGCCGGCGATTGCTGTGGCACACCGTGGTCCTCCAAGGGCTACAAGGAAGGGTTTGAGTACCAAGCTCAAAAGATTGTGCGCGACCTCTGGCACTGGTCGGAGCACGGCCAGCTGCCCATCGTGGTCGATGCTGCCAGCTGCACCCACGGGTTGCTCGATTCGGTTCCTGAGGTGCTCTCCCCTGCCGACCGCAAGCTTTGGGAGGATCTGCGCATCCTCGATGTCGTGGAATGGCTCCGTGATGAAATCGCCCCGCACCTGCCCATCGTGAAAAACATGGGCTCCATCGCTGTCCACCCAACTTGCTCGACTGACCACATGGGCATGAGCCAGGCCCTGGTTGACCTGGCGAACCTCTGCGGTTCTGCCAAAGTCCCAGAGGGCGCGATGTGCTGTGGCTCCGCCGGTGACCGCGTCATGCTGCACCCGGAGCTCGTCGAGTCCGCCACGCGCGAGGAGCGTGCTTCACTCGACGCGGAGCACTTCGACGCCTTCGTCTCCGATAACCGCACCTGCGAGATGGGCCTGGAGATGATCTCCGGGCGGACCTATGAATCAATCGCAGTGCTGTTGGAGCGGGCCTCCCGTCCGGTCGTCACTCCATAAGCAACGCGCCGGTGGCAATACTCCTCAGCGGGAGCTCTGCCACCGGCGCAACAGATCGGGTTAGAGATAGTCGTAATTGATTTCGGTGTCCGGGGCGAAAAACACGCACCCGCCCTTCATCGGGCGCAGGTAGATCGTGTCGCCTTGGTGCACGTCAATGCCGCGCGGCACCTTCACCGTGATGCGGTCACCGCGGACCACGGTCCCGTCATTGGCCGACTCTTCGCGGCCACCATAGACGTACAGCTCGGAGCCTAAGTGCTCCACAATATCGACCCTAACCGGTATCCCATACTCTTCACCTGGTTGGTTGACGCCGATGATTTCCCAATTCTCTGGGCGCACACCAACGAGGACGTGATCCGCTCCCACCTTCGCGGCCTGTTCCTGTGGCATGTAGTAGTCCAGCGCCTGGTCTTTGCCGCTGACAACGCGACCGTCAACGAAGGGGACGTTGTCGATGAGAGTCATAGCCGGCGAACCGATGAACGTCGCGACGAAGGAATTACCGGGGTTCTCATACAGTGTTTTAGGTGGGGCGACCTGCTGAATAATGCCCTGTTTGAGGACACACACGCGATCCCCCATGGTCATTGCCTCAGTTTGGTCGTGGGTGACATAGACCGTGGTGGTGTTGAGCTCGCGCTGCAGTTGAAGGATCTGCGCACGCGTGGATACGCGGAGCTTCGCATCCAGGTTGGAGAGGGGCTCATCCATGAGAAAGACTTTGGGCTGGCGCACGATAGCGCGCCCCATGGCCACACGCTGGCGCTGGCCACCCGACATTGCGGAGGGCTTGCGATCGATAAGGTCCTCCAGCTCCAGCATTTTCGCAGCGAAGCTCACGCGCTCTTCGATGGTTGCCTTATCCACCTTGGCATTTTGCAATGCAAACGCCATGTTCTGACGTGCTGTCATGTTGGGGTACAGCGCATAGGACTGGAACACCATGGCTACATCGCGGTCCCGCGAGCGGGTCTCGGTAACGTCGGCCCCGTCGATGAAGATCTGGCCTTCGTCGATTGGCTCAAGGCCAGCGAGCATGCGCAATGTCGTGGACTTGCCGCAACCAGACGGTCCGACGAGTACTAGAAACTCGCCGTCCTTGATATCGAGGTTAATGCGGCTGACCGCCGGTGGCTTTTTCGGGTCATAAATCCTGGAAGCCTGACGGAATTCAACAGTAGCCATGGTGTCCTTTCAAACGATCCGAAGTGTTACTTGAGCTTCGGGGTGATGTCGCGGTCGATAACGCTCTGCGTCTCCTTCTGCAGGTCGCCGAATGCGGACTCCACATCCTCATTGCCCACAGTGATGCGGTCGAGAACACCACCGATGCGCTGTCCGCCGCCCGGCACGAAGACGCGAGCGTAATCCTGCGGCTTGGTGTTCTCGTTGAGCTGCTCGATTGCCGTCTGGGCGTTCGGGTTCTCCTCCAAGAACTTCTTCTCCTCCGGATCATCCAGGGCGTCCTTGCGCACCGGCATGTAGCCCGTCTTCTGGGAGAACTTGATCGTGTTCTCGGTGTTCGTCAGGAAGTCAATGAACTTGACCGCGTTAGCCTTGCGCTCGTCAGAGATTCCAGCCGGCACTGCCAGACCAGCACCACCGGTGGCTGCCGAAGGACCAGGGCCTGGCAGGTAGGTGGTGATGAATGGAATCGTCGCCGTCTCCTTCAGGCCGCCCAGAGAACCAGTGGACTCCAGCAGCCCAGAGGCCTTGCCAGAGCCGAAGGCTACGGTCGGGTCAGTGGAGATTTCGATGTGACCGGCCTTGACCTGGTCCTGCAGGAATTTACCAGCCTCGATGGACTCCTTCGACGTAAAGTTCGGTTCCCACTCATCAGAGTAAGAGCCACCGAAGGCCCAAATCATGCCCTGGAAGTACCAGTCGAGGTAGTTGGATCCATCCGGAACGGTAACGGCCGGCTTGTCGAGCTTGTCCTTGATCTTGGTGGCCCACTCGTCGAATTCTTCCCAGTCCTTCGGGCCACGGTCGGTAGGAAGTCCAGCTGCCTTGAGGTCATCGGTGTTCCAGTACATCAGGTTCGTGGAGCGGGAGTACGGAACGCCGTAGTGCTTGTCCTTGTAGTTATAGTCTTCGCGCAGGGTGTCGACGTAGCTCTCATAGTCAATGTCGTTCATCTCCCACAGCTCATCGAGCGGCGTCGTGGCCTCATTCAGCGCGAAGTTGAACCACGTGACGTCAGAAGCAACGAGGACGTCGGGAAGGTCGCCACCTGCGAGGGCAGCGTTAAAGCGCTGTGCAACTTCCTCGTAGTTGGAACCTGCGGTAACCAGTTCGACCTTCAGATCTGGGTTCTCCTTCTCGAACTCATCAATGAGCTCTTGCTCTATGTCACGGGAAGAACCCGGGTGGTTGGACCAGAAGGTGATGGTGTTGGCGTCTCCGCCGTCCTTTGAGTCGTTCCCTGCGGTGGTCGAACCACCTGCACAGGCGGTCAAGGACGCTGTGGTGAGAAGTGCCGCGCAGGCGGCAACGATACGAGTAGAAATCTTACGAGACATGGGGAGGTTCTCCTTGAGAAGTGAAGAGTTCAGGGGACTTGTTCGAGTTGGGCGTCGGGATAGCAGGCAGGCTAGCCCTTGACTGCTCCAGCAGTCAGGCCCTTAATCATCGGCTTCTGGAGTATGAGGAAGATGATGATCATGGGCAGGGTTGTCAGCACGGTGCCGGCCATCACCGGCGCCCAGTTGGTCACGCCTTCCGCGTCCTGCAAGCGGGTTAGGCCCACCGGAAGGGTGGCTGCAGCCGGTGTATCCGTAATCAGGAAAGGCCACAGGTATTGGTTCCACTCATTGACCACGGTGATCAGGACGAACGCGGACAGCGTTGGCCACGACATGGGCAGGACCACTCGGAACAAGGTTGTGAAGAATCCTGCCCCGTCCATGCGCGCGGCCTCGAGAATCTCCGGGGGCAATGATTGGAAGTGATTGCGCATGAGGAAGGCACCGAACGCCACGCCCGCCAACGGGATGATGACTCCGGCGTAGGTGTCTCTCCAACCCCATGACGCAACCAGCGAGTAATTGGAAATAATGGTGATCTGGTTGGGCACCATCAGCGAGGCGATGATGAGCAAGAACAGCAGATTCCGGCCGGGGAAGCGAATGAATGCGAAGGCATAGGCAGTCAGCACTCCGAGGACTACCTCCACCACCGTGAGAATCAGCGTGATGATGATGGAGTTTCTCAGGTAGCTCGAAAAGCCAGAAGTCTGCCAGACATAGGAATAGTTTTCTGCCTTAAAAGGATTAGGCCAGAAGGAAATCGGATCCGAATACACATCCTGGAAAGACTTAAAGCTGGTGATGAAGATGAAGTACAGCGGCACCATAATCATCAGCACTGTCAGTACCAAGGCAATGTAGCCGACGACCTTCGTTGCTGGATGACCGTGATCAACCGGCTCACCTTTACGCTTGCGCTGGGCCTCGGTGATGACTGGTGCTGCGAGGGACTGCGAACCAGGAACCGGCGGCAGCTCTCCTTTCGCTTGCGGGAGCCCTACCTTGATAGAAGCCGGAATCGCGCGTTTTTCGGACATTTACTTATCCATCCTTTCCTGCAACTTGATCTGCAGCACCGTAATGACAAGCACGACGAGGAACATGATGGTGGCCACGGCAGCGCCATAGCCGGCACGGTTGTTGATGAACGTCTCTTGGTACACCTGGAAAACCATCGTGGAGGTTCCGTAACCAAACGGTCCACCGCCGGTCATCGCGTTGATGATGTCGAAGACCTGGAAGGAATTGAGCAGCACAGTGATTAACAGGAAAAACGTGGTACCGCGAAGCTGTGGCAGGACCACGCGGAAGAAATGTCGCACGGCCGGAGTGCCGTCAATCTCAGAGGCCTCATCGAGATCGCGGCGGCGCCCCTGCAGGGCAGCAAGATAGATGACGAAAACGTAGCCCACGTTCTTCCACACGTAGGTCACCGTAATCATGAACAGTGCCCAGTTCTGCTGCTGGTAGAAGTTCGGCACATCGACCCCGATAAGACCCAAAAAGTATTGAATGAGCCCGTAGTTAGGATCGAAGACGAACTGAAAGGCAACGCCAATCGCCGCGCCAGCGATGACATAGGGCGCGAAAACCATTGAGCGCACAGCCGCACGGCCAAACAGTTTCTGATCCAGAAGCAATGCCAGCGCTAGCCCCAGAACCATCGAACCGACCACCGCGAAGAAGGTGAAGACGACAGTGTTGAACACCACGCGTCCAGTATCTGGCGCCTGGAACCAGTCGATGTAGTTCTGCAGACCGACAAAAGTCATCGTCGGCGATGAAATATTCCAGTTAAAGAAAGAGATGCGGATGTTATCGACCAGTGGTCGATAGGTGAAAAGAATGAGAAGGAGAAGGTTCGGGCCAATCAGCAATGCCGCTAGGCCGATCTGGCGCCAGTCAAGCTTTCGCTTGCGTGGGTGGCGCGCGTACTCCTCGGAGACGATCGGCTTCTCGTTAACAGGAGGGATCGCAGCCGTTCGCCCGCTCGCGGGGATGGTTTTTGCCATGCAGAAGAAACTAGACCAAGGCAGTAAACAGAAGGTTTACTCAACGTTTTGATTGAATAAACAAAAAGAAAATTCCAGGAGCCTAGCCCCCAAAAGCCCTCCCTGTGCGTGGGGTACGTCACACAAAGCACGGGAGAAAGAACTCCATAGAAACTCCCGGGCAAGAAAGCGCCACCATCTTTCCAGCTAGACCTTTTCGGGGATGAACACAACGGCCACGGGCGTAGCTTGGCGCTAACTCGCCGAGCGCACAACGTCGAGTGCTAGCTCTGGCAAGTCCGTTGCCATGAGCTCTATCCCATTGTTACGGCACCACTCCATGTCCTTCGGTAAGTTCACCGTCCATACGTAGGAGTGACTGTCGACGTCTGCAAAGAAGTCAGCGTCCAATCGCGCCTGGCGAATGGAAGGCCCGAAGCCCGAAGCGCCCTCGAGGGAATCTGGTAGTCCCGCATCCGGTTCCAAAAGAAGAAAGGAGCGCAGGGATGGCAATAGGTTTCGAAATCGCGCAATTGCTTCAGGGTTAAAGGAAATCAGACTGAACCGTGGATCGGCATCGAGATGTCGGTTGCGTAGGACTTCGGCCACCGACTCTTCGAGTCGCGCCCCGAAAGGAGACGGGTGCTTCGTCTCGATGAGCAGCTGCTTTCCGGGGTATGACTCGATGAGGTCCACCAGTTCGTCGAGAAGCAGAATGCGTTGGGGATCCTCGTCGGTACCAAAGTTGAGTGTGCGCAGCTCCTCCAGTGTCATGTCACCGACAGAGCCTGTGCCGTCCGACGTCCTATCCACAGTCTGGTCGTGGATAACCACTACCTCCCCGTCCTTGGTCAGGTTGACGTCGCACTCCACACCGGCCACCTCAAGCTTGAGAGCCTCCTCGAAGGCACGGTACGTATTCTCCGGGAACCATCCGTTATACCCTCGGTGCGCGATAATTCCTGTGCGGTCTGCCATGTTCTTTCCCTCCGGGCCGCAAAGTGGTTGTGCTTCTGGCGCCGCCCAGTGTAGACCGCTAACGGCGGCCCCCGCGGTTGCGGTGCGTCGCCACCACGTGCACGGCATCCAGCATTCCTAAGGTGAACAGCGCCTCGCGGAGAGCGAACTGGAAGGTCCAGAGGCGGCGGAAAACCTGGTCGAAGCCCGCTGCCGCCGCTTCGCGGTGCCGCCCATCGAAGAAACTGCGCTGGTAGCGAAGCGTTTCCAGGTAGTGGCTTCCGGTGTGGGCCTGAGCGATGATGCGCAGGTTGGAACGCCTATCGAAAAGTCGGTGGGTCTCCTCGATCGTCGGATAGTCTAATCCGGGCCAAATATAGGCGCGCAGAACCTGAATCGCGGACCGAGCGGCCGGGGTCATCGCGTCGGTGGCGAACAACGAGGCCACAGCCACACGCCCACCGCTGACCAGCGAGCGATCCAGCATCTGTACGTAGCGCCGGCGCTCGGGGGGCGATAGCGTCTCTAACTTCTCTACGCTGACAATCGCGTCATAGCGCCCGCGCCACTTCTTCGGATTGGGCAACGCCGTTTCGATGCCCTGCACATGGACAGAGTCGGCGGCGCCTTCGAGAAGCAGTTGTTCGTCGAACAGCGCCTGCTGCTCTGTGTCGCCCGTAAGGACGTCAACGGTGGCGCGCCGGGCAACGGCTTGTACTGCTACCTGCAGCCCAGTCGCCGGGTACACCAGAAGATGTGTGCCGGCGCCCGTGCGGGTGGCATCGAGAAGCCACTGTGCAGCGCGGCGCTGTGCATCACCCAAGTCCTCGCGGTCCGTATGCGTCGGCTCGGTCACGCTCGTCACATCGACGAAGTGCTCCTTGGGTTCCTTGCTCCCCACCCGTGCGCTATAGCTGCGGACCGCCTCGCGCACCGTGGTGGGAACGCCGCTAGCGAAAATTCCGCCCGAATGGCTCAAGGAGTCACCCGCGTACAGCTTCACCACATCGAGGGGTAGCTCGCCAGGGCTAGACGCCTCCACCGCCAGCTCCTTCGCTTTCGGCCGATACCCCACCCCCAACAGCCGCAGGAGAACCTTGACCAAGCGATCGGAATCGGGCGTCGTCCACTCCCCTGCCATATAAGACTCAGCCAGGCCCAGCCAGCCCGAATCGGCGATGCGGGAAAAGAGAGCGTCGTGAAGCACAGCCAGATCCGGCTCCTCGCCTTCCAGCTCCACCCCTGCTTTGGCGCAGGCCTGCGCAAACTCCGCTTCACTCCGGCCGCCCGTAAAGCGCAGCAAACGCGGTGAGGGCACGGTTGCTACGCCGGGCCACGTCGCAGCGTCAATCGATGCCAAGTGGGAATACACGCTCTAGCCAGCCTTCCTCATCGCACACACGTATTTACTTAGAGTAAAACCAGCGGGCCACGAAGAGGTGGAGGCGCGGCCCAAAAAGCCAGTTAATAACCCATAAAGTATGCATGTACCGCTAGAAAGGTTTAGACTGACTCGGGTAAAATAATCAAGCTTTCTTCAGGAAGGTATTCAATCACCATGGCGCAAACTCCCCACCGCCCTAGTAACGGCCGCCACCACGTCGTTGTTATCGGTGCCGGCTTCGGCGGCATCAACGCCGTTAAGAAGCTCAAGAACGCGGATGTTGAGATCACCCTCATCGACAAGAAGAACCACCACCTCTTCCAGCCGATGCTCTACCAGGTAGCCACCGGCGTCATTTCCGCCGGCGAAATCGCCCCGTCCACGCGTCAGCTCCTGCGCCATCAGGACAACGTCAACTTCGTCAACGGCGAAGTCACTGACATCAATATCAAGGAACAGACCGTCTCCGCAGAACTTGACGGCGCTGTTCGCACCTACGGCTACGACTCCCTCATCGTCGCCGCCGGCGCTGGCCAGTCCTACTTCGGCAACGACCACTTTGCCGAGCACGCGCCGGGCATGAAGACGCTTGACGACGCCCTGGAGATCCGCTCCCGCATCATCTCCGCCTTCGAGAAGGCTGAGTTGGAAGAGGATCCTGCCAAGCGTGAGAAGCTACTGACCTTCGTCATCGTCGGCGCTGGCCCGACTGGCGTTGAGCTCACCGGCCAGATCGCCGAGCTGGCCCAGCGCACCTTCGCTGGCACCTACTCCAACTTTGGTTCCTCCTCCGCCAAGATTTACCTCCTGGATGGTGCGCCGCAGGTGCTTCCTCCGTTTGGCAAGCGCCTCGGCCGCAAGGCTCAGCGCACCCTGGAGAAGCTGGGCGTTGACGTGCGCCTCAACGCCATGGTTACCGACGTCACCGCTGACGCCGTCACCTACAAGAACATGAAGACCGAGGAAGAGGTCACCATCGAGGCTGCGACCAAGATCTGGTCTGCAGGTGTCGCCGCTTCCCCGCTGGGCAAGCTTATTGCCGACCAGGCAGGCGTGGAGGCAGACCGGGCCGGCCGCGTCTCCGTCAACGAGGACCTCACGGTTGGTGAGTACAAGAACGTCTACATCGTCGGCGACATGATTTCCCTCAACCGCCTTCCGGGTGTGGCCCAGGTGGCCATCCAGGGCGGCAACCACGTGGGCAAGCTCATCGAGGCCAAGATTGATGAGGAGTCCACCGCTAACGAGGCCGAGCCGTTTGAGTACTTCGACAAGGGCTCCATGGCCGTCATTTCCCGCTTCAACGCAGTGGTCAAGTTGGGCAAGACCGAGTTCGCTGGCTTCCCGGCCTGGATCTCCTGGCTCGGACTGCACATCTTCTACATCGTTGGCTTCCGCAGCCGCACCCTCGTTGCGCTGCACTGGCTGCTCAACGCCTTCTCGCGCGACCGCGGTAACCTGGAGATCACCCAGCAGCAGCGCGTTGCTCGCAACGTGATTGACCGCGACCTCCACTAGGTCTTACGCGTCTTATAAGGAGAGAGGAAATTTCCTCTCTCCTTTTTCTTTAGTCATGTACGGTAGACGAAAGAATAGCCAAGCTTAAGGAGAAACCGTGAGCCAACCTGCGCTGCCCCGTGTCCTCAGCATCGCCGGCACCGATCCGACGGGCGGCGCTGGTATTCACGCCGACCTCAAGTCCTTTGAGGCCGCTGGGGCCTATGGAATGGCCGTAGTGACCGCCCTGGTTGCGCAGAATACGCAGGGCGTGCGGGCTATCCACACCCCACCGGTGGATTTTCTGCGTGAGCAGCTGGCAAGCGTCAAGGACGACGTGACTATCGACGCCGTCAAGATCGGCATGCTGGGATCCGTCGCTATCACCGAAACGGTGAGCGACTTCCTCGCTTCCCTCCCCGCGGGTGTGCCGGTGGTCTGCGATCCGGTCATGGTCGCCTCCAGCGGTGACCGCCTGCTCGAGCCGGAAGCGGAGCGCGCCGTACGGGAGCTGGCGCGCCGCGCGACCGTGGTCACACCCAACCTGCCGGAACTCGCTGTCCTCGCGGGCGTAGCAGAACCGCGCACCTTTGATGATGCTCTCTCTGTCGCAACCACGTGGGCACACGAGAACGACACCTGGGTCGTAGTCAAGGGCGGTCACCTCGATGGTGCCGAGGCCGATAACGCGACCGTAAGTCCTTCCGGCGATATCACGCGCGTGCCCTGCCCGCGGATTGATACGAAGAACACGCACGGCACGGGCTGCTCGCTGTCCTCAGCCCTAGCGGCGCGTTTGGGCGCGGGCGAATCCCTCGACGAAGCACTGGTTTGGGCCACCGAGTGGCTCCACGAGGCGATTGAGCATGCCGATGCGCTTCACGTCGGACACGGACACGGGCCCGTTGACCACGGCCACCGGCTCCGGCGCCTGGCTGCGGAGAAACAAAGTTAGCCCAGTAGATCGGCACCTGGACGAGTAAGCACGGCCACCATGAAGGTGGAGTTCTCTTTAAAGACCTTCATGTCCCACGAGGAGAAAATGAAATCGACTCGGTAGCCCACCGCGCGGGCCAGTTCGAGGAACTCCTCAAAGCCCCAGCCGCGGCCCTCGCCGAAACCGACGACGAAGCGGCCGCCGGGGCGAAGCGCGTTAAACACGTTGCGCAGGGCCGCCTCGCGCCCTTCGTTGGCGATAAAAGTCATGACGTTGCCCGCAGCCACGGCGATGTCGAAGTTGCCCTCCGGGATTTCCTCTTCCGAAAGGTCACCTACCTCCCAGCGGGCCTCCGGATAATCATTCACCGCGTGCTCAATCAAAATCGGGTCGACGTCCACGCCCACTACGGTATGCCCGCGCTTGGCCAACTCGCCGCCGAGCCGTCCGGAACCGCAGCCGGCGTCGAGGACGCGGGAGTGGCGTTCACTCATGGCGTCGATAAGCCGGGCTTCCCCGTCGATATCCTTACCCTGGGCCCGCAGCGTCTTCCATTTCCGTGCAAAGTTGTGGGAATGGGCGGGGTTCGCGGCAGTTACTTCTTTCCAGGTAGGCATGACAACGAGTATAGGCCTTTAGAGGTGTAAGATTTAGCCGCTCTGATAAAACGCCTATACGAAGCGAAGGAGGCTGAGACACGATGCCATCTGTACCGTCACCATTCAAGCCACGCAAGAAAAACACTTCGGACAATAATACGCCGAGTTTTTCCGTGCCTGTCGAGCGTGCCATTGAGCACTGCCGAGTGTTCATCGACGGCGAGGCGCTGCCGGGTGAGTTTACCCCGCACAGCGCGCTGCAAACCGTGGAAGAATACGGCCGCGGCTTCGTGTGGGTAGGCCTGCACGAGCCGCTCGAATCGCAGATGACGAAGGTAGCGGCTGAATTCCGCATCCATGAGCTCATCGTCGAGGACGTCGTCCAGGCGCACCAGCGTCCCAAGCTGGAGCGCTACGATGACCAGCTCTTCGTGGTGGCACGGTCGGTGAACTACCGCGACCACGACGAGGTCGCCGATAAGCGCCAAATTATCTCCACTGGTGAAATCCAGATGATCATTGGTGCCACGTTCATTATCACGGTGCGCCACTCCGCCAAGCTGCCCAATCTCGCCTATGTGATCCAGGATGAGCAAGACCTCGTCGAGCAGGGTCCTATTTCGCTGGCGTGGAAGATCCTGGACATGATGGTGGACCGCTATTCGGAGATTTGCCGCCTCATCGCCATCGAGGTCGACGAATTAGAAGAAGAAATCTTCACTCCGAATTCGCTGCCCAACATCGACCGTATCTACATGTTCAAGCGCGAAATCTTGGAGATGAAGCACGCGATCGTGCCGCTTTCCCCAGCGTTGCGGGCGATGGTAGCGGACCACAAGGATCTCATTCCGAAGACGATTCGCTCCTATATCCGCGACGTCAACGACCACCAGCTGGTGGTCCAGGACCACGTGTCGGGGTTCGATGAGCGCTTGACCTCGCTTATCGACGCCTCCGTGGCCAAGATCAGCATGCAGCAGAACTCCGACATGCGCACGATCTCCGCGGTGGTTGGCATGTGGGCAGCGCCAACACTTGTAGCAGGTATCTATGGAATGAACTTCGACATCATGCCGGAGCTGCATTTCGCATGGGGCTATTACGGGGCAATTGGCCTCATGATCTTGGTGGTGGCCGGAATGTGGTGGTGGTTCCGGCGCAACAACTGGTTGTAGGGATTATTGCACCACCATGGTGCGCAACGTGGAAGCAGCGAGGAGTACATCGCCCTGGCTGATTTTCACTTCCCACAGCTGCGTGCGGCGGCCCTTGTACAGCGGCGTAGCGACAGCCGTGACGGTGCCTTCGGCAACGGGCTTGAGGAAATCTGTGTTGTTGTTCACGCCGACAACCGGCTTGCCCGCGAGGATCAGGCTGCCCACAGATGCGGTGGACTCCGTAATCGTGCAGAAAAGCCCTCCATTCGCCACGCCCCAGGGCTGGTGGTGATCCGGAACAACGTCAACCTCGGAGCGAATCTCATCGGCGGAGATGTGCGTGAAGCGCAAACCGATGAGTCCCGCAAGTCCCTGCGGATGAGAGTTGATGAGCTGCAGTTCTTCGTCGTTAAGCGGGCGTGTTTGAGATACCGCGACAAACTTCTCAAAGATTTCAGAGTGTTTCATGCCACACCAGGTTAGTGGATTTCGGTGACGTAGGATGGTTGACATGACTCAAACTGCTGAAAAGACAGATCTCGCTCAGATTGGTGTTGTGGGCTTGGCCGTCATGGGCTCCAACCTCGCGCGCAACTTTGCC
The DNA here is from genome assembly GCF_001809235.1 of Corynebacterium sp. HMSC072A04. Lineage (NCBI taxonomy): Bacteria > Bacillati > Actinomycetota > Actinomycetes > Mycobacteriales > Corynebacteriaceae > Corynebacterium > Corynebacterium sp. HMSC072A04. The sequence continues at coordinate 167,570 of NZ_KV796786.1, forward strand.
CGCAACGGAAATACCGTCGCGGTCTACAACCGCAGCCCGGAGAAGACGCGCGCGCTCATCAGCGAGCATGGCGATGAAGGAGCCTTCATCCCTTCCGAAACCGTTGAGGACTTCGTGGCCTCCCTGGAGCGCCCGCGTAAGGCAATCATCATGGTGCAGGCGGGCGCGGCTACCGACGCCGTCATTAACCTGCTCACCGAGGCCATGGATGAGGGCGACATCATCATCGACGGTGGCAATGCCTTGTTCACGGACACCATTCGCCGCGAGAAGGAGGTCGCAGCTAAGGGCCGTCACTTCGTCGGCGCGGGTATCTCCGGTGGCGAGGAGGGCGCGCTCAACGGCCCATCCATCATGCCCGGCGGCCCGGCCGAGTCCTGGGAAACGCTGGGGCCGATCCTGGAGTCCATCGCTGCTGAGGTGGACGGCACGCCGTGTGTGACTCACATCGGCCCGGATGGTGCGGGGCACTTCGTGAAGATGGTGCACAACGGCATTGAGTACGCCGACATGCAGGTCATCGGCGAGGCCTACCAGCTCCTTCGCTATGGCGCGGGCATGGAACCGGCTGAAATCGCTGAGGTCTTCCGCGAGTGGAATGCCGGCGATCTGGACTCCTACCTCATTGAGATCACCGCCGAAGTACTAGCACAGAAAGATCCGGAGACAGGTGCCCCGCTTGTCGACGTCATCGTGGACGCCGCCGGCCAGAAGGGCACCGGCCGCTGGACTGCCATTAACGGCCTCGAGCTTGGCGTCCCCATCACCGGCATTGCGGAATCCGTGTTCGCGCGTGCGCTCTCCTCGGCCACCGCGCAGCGCGCCGCCGCCCAAGAGGGGCAGCTGCCCTCCGGTACGATCACCGAGCTCAACGTGAACAAGGCGGAGTTCGTCGAGGACGTTCGCCGTGCGCTCTATGCCGCAAAGCTCATTGCCTATTCTCAGGGCTTTGATGAGATCAAGGCTGGTTCGGACGAGTTCGGCTGGAACGTCGACCCGCGCGACTTGGCCACCATCTGGCGTGGCGGCTGCATCATTCGCGCGAAGTTCCTCGACCGTATCCGTGAGGCTTATGACAATAACGCCGACCTTCCGGCCCTCATTCTGGACCCGTACTTCAAGGGTGAGCTGGAAAACCTGATTGACCCGTGGCGTCGCGTCGTTGTGGCTGCCACCCAGCTGGGGCTGCCGGTACCCGTGTTTGCTTCTTCTTTGTCCTACTACGACAGCCTGCGCGCCGAGCGCCTCCCTGCGGCCTTGATTCAGGGCCAGCGCGATTTCTTCGGCGCCCACACCTTCAAGCGCGTGGACCGCGAGGGCACCTTCCACATCGAATGGTCGGGTGACCGCTCCCTAACCGAAATGTAGCCGCCAAGCCCCTCCCCCGAGGGGCTTTTCTTGTTCCGTCCCTCCCCACAGCTGCCGTTCCCCCAACCAATTCCTTCCCTGCCCTTAGTCGGCGTTAACCCCGCCTCTGAGCAGGGATTTTGTTCCTCCGGTTGCGGGGTTGCGGGTGCTGTTTTAGTCTCTGTGCCCATGGGGGATATTGAAACCTACATCCGCCTTCGCAACTCGGGGATTGCGCTGGTGGAGCATATACCTGGCTCACCCGATAAGCTCCGCGCGCTCGGTGCTGACCCAGCCGATGCCACCGAACTTGCCGGCCTACACCAGGTGTACTTCGGCCCCACCCGCTTTACCGGCAAACAACGCAAAGCCCGTGCGTCCGCACTCACCCAACGCCACAGCCTGAGCACCCTCACACTCATCGAAACCTACGTTTCAAAAGTAAAGAAAACCCTCGACGCCTGGAACCTGAGAGTCAGACTTACCGCCACACCCGCACACCGCATCCCCACCGTTGCCACCACGAGGCTTAAAGAACTCAAACGTAAAAGAACCGCCAAACCAGGCGTGCGCATCACCTACCGCGCACAAGGCCCCAACACCCTTTCCATTACTGACGATGCCACCACGATTGCC
>NZ_KV796787.1:0-16862 GCF_001809235.1 Corynebacterium sp. HMSC072A04
ATAGCCTTTAATTCCGGCTAGGGCTCGGTGTTTGGCGGCAAGAGCGTAGTTGACCTTCTTGTTTGGGGCGGAAAGATCGATATAGCGGTTGCGCTTGATTGCGATATCGCCGTCAACAGCGCGTTTGGCTTTCGCTATTTGCTTGCCGATTCCGCGCAGGCTGCGTCTAGCCCGAACATGGGAGTGCTGGAAGTGAGTCCTACAGCGGTGTCACAACCGGATGCAAGTGGGGGCGGCTGAAGAACTACGGCGAGAAACTCGTCGAGAACATCGTCCAAGCAGTCGCTCGTGACCTACTCGTCCACGCCATGACACTCGACGCAGACGGGTACGAATGCGACTACTACCGCAAAGATTAGACGCGCCAGAGAGGCAACTCGCCCCAGCTGTCAGGTGCTCCTGTGCGAGAAAACGGCACGATGGGATTGTGCGGGTAGGTGTGGAACAGCTTCGGTAGCCGGTCGGCTGGAGACAATTCCAGTTGGCGCTGCAAGTATTGGATAAGGGAGAGCTGCCCGAACACGCGATTCATTCCTTCAGCTACCGGAGCCAGCCTGACGTCATTGTTCAGTTTCGGTTTGATGTCGTAAACACGGTTGAACATCCTTGCATGATGAGCTGCGTAATTACGCAGAATATTCAAGGATTTCAGCCATGATTCAAGCTGAGGACCAGTTAGGCCGCAGGGCTCGGCAATCCGTTTGCGCACGATATTGGGCGACATGCCGTACAGGTACGACAGCATCCCCCAATCCATGATTTCGACAGCCGCCCAGATGGGTAGAGTCCCGCCATATTTGGATTTGTGGTGGGCGACGAAGTCCTCCTTCGACGCTTTCAATGCCGACTGGTACTTTCTCAGCCACACCTCGTGCACGCTACGCCCGTCTTTGTTTCGCTGCCGTGCCCGGGCGCTCAAACGCTGGGGATCCAAATAGATCAGCGGGTCAAGGCGACCCAGCTCGTGACCGAGCTTGGTTCGAATAGCCAACTCCACGCGATCAAGCTCGATGAACACGCTGTGGCGCAATTGTTCGTCAAACCCATAGAGGGCTACCACCAGGTCAAACGATGCTCCCTCAACGAATTCATCTCGGGCAGTGCCGTCGTCTTGGGAGAAACGGCGCATCGGGTACCAGTATCCGGACAAGCGGTAGTAGTTCAATTGAGCCAGCAGCGTCTCAGCATGCTTGGGATCATCCACTCGCATCCCACGCTGACGAAGCAATTCGACCTGTTCACCGTAGGTCTTGAACTGCTTCACCTGCTCCACGCACACCCCTGTTTGATACAAAAACGAAGACCGGCCCTGGACTCCCGTTGAGGCGGGCAGCGGAACCGGTCATGTTGACTACGAGGTTACCTGGTTGATGACGCCGAGGCAAGAGCACGGGACATGGAGCCATCGGTACGATCCGAACCATCACCTCGGGCGGGCAGGTCCTGTTCTGCGGCCGGGACGTGGCGACCGCCCTCGGCTACGCCAACACGAAAGATGCCCTGGCGCGTCATTGCAGGGGGTCGTTAATCACTACCCCCTTGAAAGGGCTGGTGGCATCCAGCAGGTCAGGTTTACCAGCGAAGGTGTCCTATTACGACGTGGTGCTGGCGTCGCCGTCGCTGATCACCACCACCGAGATCGCCAAGGACTACGGCCTGTCGGCGAAGAAGCTCAACCAGATTCTGCACGGGGAGCAGGTGCAGTTTCACCAGTCCGGGCGTTGGTTCCTCTACGCCAAGTTTGCTGAGAAGGGTTACACCCAGTCCAAGACGTACGAGTACGACGAGGGCAAGACCTGCACCCACATGTACTGGACGCAGAAAGGCCGCCTGTTCATCTATGACCTGTTGAAGAACATCCGTGGCCTGCTGCCGGTGGTCGAGTGTGAAGGCGAGGACGCCAGATGACCACCACTGCGCTTCTTGATATCGGAATACCGAAGAAGAACGTCGAAGGATACCCTGACCCGACTTGCTACCGGGCCCTGAAAGCGATTCAGCGCGCCGAGATCGACTGGGCTCACCAGATGGACATCCCGAACCACCACCAGATCACCGACCAAGCCGGGCTGGAGCAGGTGGCCAGGTTGGATCACGTCGCCGCCACCTACACCAACGACCGGCGCTCGTCTGCGAGCTTCATTTCCTCGGACTGTGTCGTGATGGACATCGACAACGACCACACCGAGGAATCATCCAACTGGGTGACACCGGAGAAGCTCGCCGAGTTGATGGCGGGTGTGGTGTTCATGACCGCCACTTCCCGTAACCACCAGAAGGCGAAAGGCGTGCTGGCGGCTAGGTTCGGTTTCTTTGATCAGCAGGCGTTGGATGCCGGACGGTTCATCTACGGAACCACAAACGGGCCCTCGGCAGGCTGGCGTTCATAAAGCTAGGAGTCGATCTTAGTGTTGGTGGCAATCGAATGTGTCCGGTACGCCCACTAATGTTGATTAATGGATTCACTATTCCCCATCATTACGCAGACCCAAGGAGAACCAACCCATGACGCACCGCGCAGACGCAGGGCTTGAGCCGGCTCGGGAAACGTCGGCGTCGCAGACGTCGTTTGTGCCGCAGCCAGGAAACCAGGAGGCGCGCCGGGCGGACCTGCGCCGCTGGAAGGCGATTGCGCTGTCCTTCCTGATTGGTGCGGCGGTGATCTTTTTGGGGTGCTCGTGGTGGCAGGCGTCGGCAAGCGGGGCTCCCGTCTGGGTGGGCTACGTGCGCGCGGCAGCGGAGGCAGGAATGGTCGGTGGATTGGCGGACTGGTTCGCCGTGACCGCGCTGTTCCGCCGGCCCATGGGACTGCCCATCCCGCACACCGCACTCATCCCCAACAACAAGGACCGTGTGGGTGATGCGCTCAAGGACTTCGTGGAGGAGAACTTCCTCACCGCGGATGCACTCAGCGCCAAGGTGCGGGAGGCGGAGATACCGCTGTGGCTGGCGCGCCAGGGTGTGGAGCCTGGGCGGGCGGAGGAGGTCTCCGCGTGGATTGGTGAGCGCGCAGCCAGCGTGGTCGCAGACCTAGACCCGGCGGAGGCAGAGCAGTTCATCCGCACCCAAGTCATGGACCGTCTGGCAGAGCCGGAGTGGGGCCCGCCGCTGGGGCGCCTGCTGGAGGGTTATATCGCGGAAGGCAAGGCACGGCCGCTGGAGGATGACCTCATTGAGTGGGCGCACGGCAAGATCCTCGGCATGGAATCCACGGTGGTCACCGCCATCGATGAGCGCATGCCGGGCTGGGCGCCGCGCTTTGCCCGCGAGATGGTGGGGGAGAAGGTCTACGCCGAGCTCGTGGAATTCGCCGATGAGGTCCGCCGCAACGGCAACCACGAAGCCCGCCTGGCCATTCGCCGCAACCTGTCCAAGCTGGCTTCGGACCTGCAGTGGGATGAGGACATGCGCGGGCGCATCGAAGGCATCAAGCAGGAGATGCTGGCCTCCGATCAGGCGCAGAAGGCGCCGGCGGCGATGTGGGCGACGGTCTCCTCCACGCTCATTGAACAGCTCACCGACCCAGAGTCCTTCCTGCGCCAGAAGATCACCGCCAAGGTGAAGGAATTGGCGCACCGCCTGCTGGAGGATTCCGAGTTCCTGGCCCAAGCCAACGAGCTGGTGGACAAGGCCGCGCGCTACGCGGTGGAGAAATTCGCCCCGGAGATCATCGCGATTATTCCGGAGACCATTAAGCGCTGGGATGCCCAGGAGGCTTCCGAGAATATCGAGCTCATGGTGGGCAAGGACCTGCAGTTCATCCGCCTCAACGGCACGGTTGTGGGTGCGCTGGCGGGGTTGGTTATCTACACTGTTAATCATCTGCTTTTTGGCGTCTAACAAGGAGTGACGACCATGTCCGTATTTGACTCAATCAAGAATGCCGGTTCCTCTGCTTTTGATGTGGCCAAGGATTTTGGTGGCCGTTTCAAGGAGGAGCGCCAGAACCAAGCCCAGAGCGCGCAGGCGGATCGCATTGCCCGCGCCGCCGATGAGGCGGGCATGGGTGATGGCACTGCGAAGGAGGAGTCCTTCTTCGACCGCGTGACCTCCACGGCGAAGAATATTGGGGAGTCTGTGTCCTCCGCCGCCCGTGAGACCCGCAACTCGGAGTCTTTTGAGAAGGCTCGGGAGGATTTCAACACCGCCTTCAACGAGACCCGTGAGGGTGTGCAGGGCGCTATCAACAACGCCAAGGAGCAGCGCGCGGAGGGCAAGCATGCCCAGCAGCCGCAGGAGCCGCAAAGCCCGCGCAACCCTTATGCCCCGAAGCCGAATGACGATGTCATTGACGGCGAAGTAGTTGACGAGAACTAGTTGGCCTTTCTTGATGCATACTTTTCTTAATACTATTGCGTCGATACCGCACTACATTTTCATCGCGGTATCCCTCTTCGCCCTCATCGGCGCCGTCCTGGCAGCGATGACGAGGGAGGACGCTTTCCGCGCCGGTGACCGCCAGAACAAATGGGTGTGGGTCGGGCTGCTCTTCGGTTCCGCTGTGGTGATGAACCTGCCGCTGCCATTTGTCAGCTGGATTGGCGCCATCATCACCGGTGTGTACTGGTTTGATGTGCGCCCGCAGCTCAAGGCCATCATCAACGGCGATTATTCCTACTAATGCTGAATCTGCTTGCGGCCTCCGTGGAGGAGGTGCGAAACCAGTCGGCGGGGCAGCAGCGAGTGCTTGTCTCCCCGCACCACGTGATTGCCGCTGAGGGCGCCGAGCACGTCATTGCTGTTGCCGGTTATCCCACCGGGCGCCATCACTCTTTGGTGAAGGCGGCGGAGGCGCGGCTGGCCGTGCAATCAGGTGCGGCCGAGGTGTGGGTTGCGGTGGATGCGCTGCTAGGGGATGCCACCTCGCTGCTCTCCGAGCTCGTCACCCTCCGCGAGGCCTGCCCGCTGCCCGTGCGCTTGGGGCTCATTCTTCCTGAGCGTCCGGCTCTGCCGTTGCCGGAGTATGTGCGTGCTGCCGAGCAGGCGGGCTATCAATGCCTCATTGAAACGGGCTCCGTCGTTTCAGACGACGAAGCCCTGGATACGCAGCTCTCCGTGGAGAGCCTTTAACTCTGTGCTTTAGCTTTCGGTTCTTAGTTGTCCGGTGCCTGCTGAGCTGGTGCGGTGGCAGAATCGAGCTCGCTCATTGGAACGTCGTGGCCAATGAGGGTGAGCGTCAGTTCCCCAGCCCCAACATCCACGGATTCAAAGGTCAGCTGCTGGCCCGCGAGCTGTTCCTCCATGCCTTCGGCCAAGGCATTCGAGATCGCGGAGGTCGCCTGCTCGGGCAGGTCGAAGCCGAAGAGCGATGCTTCCTTCGCATCGATGGCGAGCTTGCCGTCGCGAGCCTCCGGCTTGAGCGAGAGCGTGGCTAGGCCACCGGCAAATTCCACCTCGAGGTCATCCTCGGCATCGTTGGCGGTAATCGCGGTGACCACCAGGTTGCCCAAGGCGTCATAGCCGGACTGCTCAGCAATGGCCTTTTGGAAGCTGGCGAGCAGGAACTGATCCGGCACCGTCGTCGAAGCCCGCAGCGTGCCCGCAACCGGCTCCTTGGACAGCGTCATGTCTTCGACGTGCACATCAGCGGCCGGTTGGCCGGTGATGGTGGTGCCCTCAATCTTCAGCGTGGACGGGGTCTTCATATCCATCTGCGGAATCTTGCCGTTGAGCAAACCAAAGACCATAGGGCTGGCACCAAAGCTCACCTCCGGTTCCTCGGAGGTCTCCACGCCCTGCTCCTTGGCGGACTGGGTAAATTGGCTCTTCATCTGAGAACCCAAGAACCAGCGCAGGCCGAGCTCAGCAAGCAAGATGATGAGCAGGAGCGTCACCAGTACGCCGATGAAAATTTTCCAGGCCGTCGAGGCGGGAGATTTAGAAGAAGCCATGACTACTAGTGTGGCGCACTGGATTAAAGTTGGCCAACTACCAGGTCCCAATCCACTGTGAGAACGTTGTCCCGCAGGCGGCGGTTCACCGGGTGGATGGGGACTGTCTGCCGGAGTTCTTCGCGCGCCATGCGCCAGCGCACCCGCGGGCCATATGGAGACCAGCCGGCGGCGCGGTCCCAGGCGGCGTCGGCCGCTTGCAAGAGCTCGTGGATCGGTTCACCCGGCACGTTGCGGTGGATGAGGATTTTGGGAAGGCGCTCCGCAATATCGCTGGGGCGCTCCACGTCGAAGGGATCCCAGGCGAGGGTCAGCGTGCGCGGGCCGGAGGCGTCGAGAAGCACCCAGGCCGATCTGCGTCCCAGCTCGTCGCAGGTTCCCTCCACGAAGTAGCCGCCGGGAGCCAAGCGTGAAGTCACCGTGTTCCAGGCTTTCTCCACCTGGTCGACGTCGTACTGGCGCAGCACATTGAAGGCGCGCACCAGCTGCGGGCGGTAGCCGGCAAGCTCGAAGCCGCCGAGCTCGAAGCTGACACCATCGCGCGGCGGCAGGACGCGCTCGGGGGAAATCTCTAGGCCCGTTACCCGGGTATGCGGGTTAACGCTGCGCAGCCAGCCGGCCCACTCCACGGTGGTGGTGTGGGAAGCGCCGTAGCCGACGTCGAGAGCCAGCGGCTTACTCGTGGAGCGCAACAGCGAGGAGATCTCCGGGTGCGCCACCATCCACCGATCGCAGCGGCGCAGGCGGTTGGGGTTGGTGGTGCCGCGGGTAACAACGCCAAAAGGCCGACCAGCGCTTTCCTGAGCCTTCAGGTTATGCGCGTGATCGGCCATGGCAACAACTGTGGTGTAGGGAGTTGTTTAGAGGTTGTTGGAGATCCACTCTTCGGTGAGCTTGCCCTCGTTGGTGTAGAGCTCCTGCAGAGCTTCAGCGACCTTCGGCTCGATGGCAGCGCCCATCATCGGGATGTTGACGGAAACCTCGGTGACGTAATCCAGAACGGTGGTCTCATCCTGGGCCTTGTAGGTGATGTCACCCTTGAAGTCGACCGGGGTGCCCTTGACGTCAGCGGTGAAGGAGACGGAAATCTGCTCGTCGACCAACTCGCCGATGGTCACGGTGCGCTTTTCCTTCAGATCCTGGGAGACCATGGCGCGAACGGCCTCCGGAAGGAGGGAGGTCGGAAGAATTTCGTAGAGCACAGCGGTGTTGCCGGTGAACTCGTGCACGGTACCCGGTTCCGGGGACAGCTTGGCCACGATGAAGTCCCAGTACTCCTGAGTGGTCAGTGCCTTGTGCACCTTATCGATGGGCTGGTTGATGATAACGGTGTTTTCGCTACGGGTTGACATGAGTTACAGACTACCTTGGTAGACGTGCTAGATAAATTCCTGACCCTCGCTGACATTGACGGAGTCACGCTGGATTCCGAGACCACCTTCGCCGATCTCACGACGCTGCGCATCGGTGGTGCACCGCTGGTGACGGTGCGCTGCGCCAGCGCTGAGGCGGCAATTGCTGCGTTAGCAGCGCTTGACGACGCCTCCCAGGACTACCTCGTCGTCGGCGGCGGCTCCAACCTCGTGGTGGCGGAAGGCCAGTTGGATGTCGTGGTCGTGGTGCTCGACTTCGAGGATATCGATGTCACCGTGGCCAACGGCCTCGTGCGCGCTGATGCGGGCGCGGTATGGGATGACGTCGTGGCTTTGTCCGTGGACTGCGGTCTGGGCGGCATTGAGTGCCTGTCCGGCATCCCGGGCAATGCGGGTGCCGTACCGGTACAGAACGTCGGCGCCTATGGCGCGGAGACCTCCGACGTCCTCACGCAGGTCTACCTCTATGAGCGCGCTACGCGGACCGCGAGCTGGGTACCGGCGGAAGAATTAGAGCTGGCGTATCGCTACTCCAACCTGAAGTTCACTGGACGCGGCGTGGTGCTGGCTATCGAGCTGCAGCTGACCACCGATGGGCTGTCCACACCCCTGCGCTTTGGCCAGCTCACCCAGAACCCCGGTGAGCGCCGCCCGGTCGCGGAAGTCCGTGAGGAAGTGCTGAAGCTGCGTCGCGGCAAGGGCATGGTGCTCGACCCAGAAGACCACGACACCTGGTCAGCCGGTTCCTTCTTTACCAACCCCATCGTGGAACCGCAGCTTGCCGATTCCATCCAGGAAGCCGTCCGCGCCGCCCGCGGCGACGAGGATGCGGACCGCATGCCGCGCCATGCGGTGCCGTCCACCGCATCTGGAGAAGATAAGGAAAAACTCTCCGCTGCGTGGCTCATCGAGCGCGCCGGCTTTGCAAAGGGCTACCCGGGTGAAGAATCGGGTGCGAAGGCAACCTTGTCCACCAAGCACACCCTGGCGCTGACCAACCGCGGTGAGGCCACTGCAGACGACATCGTTGCGCTGGCCCGCGAGATTCGCGCCGGGGTTCAGAAGGCCTTCGGTGTGACGCTGGAGCCGGAGCCCATCTGGCTAGGGGTAGAAATATAAGTGCGCAATATTTAAAATAGCGTTGAATTGCTAGCTCGCCGCCGCAAACACTAGGCGCCCAGAAAGGACCTCGCATGTACATCCCCAAAGACGTACTCTTTGCCATCCTCCTCTTTGTTTCGGCCCTTCTCTGCGCGGTGGCGATGCTGTTGGTCCCAGGCCTGTTCGCGGAGTTCAGCGCAGCGCGCTGCACCTTAATGGCGAGCGTCTTGGGGATCGGCGTCGCCGGGCTGTTTTTCTCCCGCATCCAGATCCGACGCCTCGAGCACTAGCGGTTAGGGCTCCATTGCCCCAAGCTTTCACCGCCGCTTAGGTCATGACGTTGAGCCACTCATCCTTGGCCGCGAGGAAATCGCGTGCGGCCTCCTGTGCGCCCTCGAGTGAGTGGTGGGCGCCCCAGCCGCACTGTACCTCGTTGGCGGCGGGAACCTCGGTGGCGTTGAGGATGTCATTGAGCGCGCCCTCGACGGCGCGGAGCAGCTCGTCCTGCTCCATACCGTTGGTGATGGCGTAGAAGCCGGTGCGGCAGCCCATCGGGGCAAAACCGATGAGCTTGTCGGTGTAGTTGCGCATGAAGTTGGCCATCATGTGCTCCACCGAGTGGATTGCCTCGGTGCCGAGGTGCTCCTTGTTGGGCTGGCAGAAGCGCAGGTCATACTTGATAATCTCGACTCCGCCGCCCAGGTCGGTGCGGTCGGCGACGCGGATATAGGGGGCGTCGACAAGCCGGTGGTCGAGCTCGAAGGACTTTACGTTGATCTTGTTCTCGGTGTTCTTCTCAGTCATGCTTTCCCAGTGTAACCACGGCTTAGCCTGTGGTCCGAGTGTCCTTCCCCTGAATGCGGGCTGTGCCGCATACGCTGGTCAGATATGAGCGAAGAGGAGATTGGCGGCAACGCTATTCCGGCCGAAGAGCCAGAGACCATCGTGCCGTTTAAGAGCTCGACCATCCTTGAGGTCCAGGGCCACGATGAGGAACGCGACCCTTTCTCCAGGGACAACCGGCTCCGCAAGGAGAGCTGGGGGCTGATCATCCGCCGCACGTGGAATGACTTTTTCCACGATGCCTTCATGGACCGTGCCGCCGGGATGACCTACTTCACGCTCATGGCTTTTGCGCCCACGGTACTGGCCGCCTACTCCATTGCCACGCTCATCTTCTCCTCCCGCCAAGCGGAAGTGGAGCAGCTGACCTCAGAGCTCATCGAACAGTACGTCCCTGGCTCGCTTTCTGAGCAAGCCCATACGGTCGTCGGCACGATCATCGGCTCTAGCGCGCAGGGCACGTTGGCACTGATCATTTCCCTGGCCATTTCGCTGTTTTCAGCGTCGGCGTATGTGCGGGCCTTCTCGCGCACTGCCAATACCGTGTACGGCCGGGTGGAAGGCCGCGGGATCATCCGCACGTGGGCGCTGATGTGGGGGCTGACAGCAGTCATCGTGGTGGGCGCGGTCATCGTGCTTTTTGCCAACTTGCTGCGTGATGCTGTTCTTAACGAAGGGTTGATTCCGCTCGCGCGCAACGTAGGGCTAGAAGATACCGCCACGTACTTGGTAAGAATCTTCCTTCCGGTGTGGAACTGGCTGCGCTTTCCCGTCACTGTGATCGTGGTGCTCACGCTCATTGCAGTGCTCTATCACTTCGGCCCCAACGTGCGGCCTGGGCGCTTTAGGTGGATTACCTATGGTTCGGTGGTGGCGCTCGTGGGCACAGTAGTGTCCTGGGGGCTGGTGGGCCTCTACCTGAAGTACCTCGCTGCGGCCAGCGCCTATGGTGCGCTAAGCACCGTCATGGCGGTGTTCATGGCTATGTGGTTGATGAACACCGTGCTCATCGTCGGCATCAAGATTGATGCCGAGGTGTTGCGTGCCAAGGAACTGCAGCTGGGGCTACACTCCGAGCGTTTTATCCAAGCCCCGCCGCGCTCTGATAGCTCCTCTCAAGCCCAGGCCCGCGCCCAAGAGAACCTGGAGCAGAGGGCGCGTGAGATTTCAGACAACGCACGGCAGGCACAGGACGAGACGGCAGGGATGTAGCCCTACTTCAGAGCGAGGTGGAAGGGAATCTCGGTGCCGGGCACGACGATGCCGAACGCGCCGTCTTCCGCGCCATTCTCAGGCACGCTGACAGCCACTCGGCCGGTACGTTTCTCTTGCGGCTGGAAGGGAGTGTCTACGTCGATAAACCCATTGACATCCCACATGAGGGGCTGCCCATTCGATTCCTCGCCCGGGCCGAAGTAAAGGAACGCCATTTCCGAGCCGGCGTCGGTCTCGTTGCCCACGTACGTCAAGGTCAAATCAAAGACCAGGTATTTCTTCCCCTCGTCCGGCTGCTTGTAGGAAGGGTCCGCGGCCATGACTTCGTCCGTGCCATCGAAGTTGAGGTTGCTGACATCCACGTGCCATTCCGGCCCTTTCAGCGTCGTGTTGAGCGGTAGCGGGTTAGAACGCGAACCGGGCGTGCCTTCCTCAAGGACTTGGTTTCCGTTCTCATCAGGAACGCTGTTGTAGTATTCCGTCGCTGTTGGGGTGGGGGAGCCCGTGCTGTCCAGCGTCTCCTCCTCATCCCAGGGGCGCACCGTCGTGCCCACGACAGAACTTGATATTTCGGGTGTTTGCGTAGTGTCCGGAAGAGAACCGATGAATTTTGCGGCCATGAAGAAGAAAAAGACGACCGAGGCGATCAAGCTGCCCACCACAGTGATGATCAGGGCGACTGCTCCCCACGCAGTTGACTGGTCGCTGAGGAAAAGTGAGACCGCGCCGGTAATAAGCGCTGCGAGGAGAAGGATCCAGCCTGCGGCGTAGATGCCGGGGATGCAGGCGATGATTGTGCCGAGAACGGCGAGAACCGTGGCGATGATTCCAACGACGGACTTTTTCTTTGGTGGCTCTGGCTGGGGCTGGGCAGCCCCGTAACCGCCGCCAGGATTGTTATGGGGAGTGCCTAAGGGTGGGAAAGGCTGGTTGGCATAGGGGTTCTGCTGTGGTCCCCCGTGCTGGTGCGGCCTCTGCTGACCGGGGCCTGGGGGTGGAGTGTGCGGCGGATACGGAGGTTGGGTCATGAGTAGCTTCTTTCAGGAGAGCGTCAGATGAGTCCCGATAATAATCGCCGCATGGCTACTGCACCTGGGAAAGCAGCTAGCCGGGGAGCGCTCCTAACTGCCCAAACGCTGTCACTGCGCAGATTCTTCCGAAACCTGGCGGTGGCCAGCGGCCTTTTCTTGCCCGCGCTTATTAATCAGTGCTGAGACTAGGAATCCAAACCCCATAACCGTCGTGGCCCTGGTTGACCACTCGTAATCAGCGATGAGCCAACCGGCAAGGGAAATGACGCTGAGTGAGCCGACAGCTGTTATGAGGAATTTTTCAATATCCATGCTTCGTCCTCTGGTTCGTAGAAGTCTCGCAATTAAGTAAGCGGTGCCTTATGCGAAAAGCTATCACGAGGCGAAGGGTGCAGACAGAAAAGAAGCCGAGGAGGCCCGCTTCTGAGCGGAGGTCCTCGGCTTGTTCTAAGGGCTTGCTGTTAGGGGGCTAGCGCCTTAGGCGGAGGGGTAGGTGCCGTCCTCGGTGAGGCGCGCGGAGTCGTCGAGAAGCATGGCAATCTCGGCGGCCTTGGCGTCCTGTGCCGGGAGGCGGCGGCCCTCGATGACCTCAAACAGCGGGGCGCGGCCCAGCATTCCGGCCTCGAAGTGTGCGCGGCCGGCGCGCAGGCGCTGCTCGGCGTGCTCACGCCACTGGGCGGCGGCGTCCGCCCCGCGCTGCTGGGACACGGCCTGCTCGAACACGCCGGGGTGGGCGTAGACGATGAGCGCGCCGACGTGGCCGAAGCCGAGCGAGGTCAGCGCCGCGGCCTTCACGCTGTGGCCCGCAGAGCCGAGGTCCAGCGGGGAGCGCAGCCACACCAGGTTCGGCGCCTTCGGGGCGATAAGCGGGTCGACGCAGTCCAGGGACACGTTCGCCGGGATGCGGTGCGTGCGGAAGACGTCGATGATGCCGCCGGTTTGGAAGAGCGCGGCACCCGCTTTGGAGTGGCCGGTGAGTGTCTTCTGGGAGATGACAAACATCGGCTGATCCTCATCGCGGCCAATCGCTGGCCACAGCAGGGAGTGCAGCTCGGACTCGTTCGGGTCGTTGGCGCGGGAGATGAAGCGCTCGTCGATGCCGCCGGCGACCACGACGTCGGCCTTGCCCAGTGCACTCTTGCTGCATAACCCAGATAAAGATCCAGCCCACTCTCGACTAGGGCGAGGCGGGCTGAACGATTAAACGAAGCTTGTCACGGCGCACGACACCCCGCCAGACGGACGAACAAATGAGCAGGCAGTGAATGCGGTTGAATGGACGGTGTCAAGTTTTCGTGGCTGGGTGAATTTCCTTGCATCATCAATCGCATGTAGAAATCGCGTAGATCGTGTAGGCTCACACGCAGCACTAACAGCCCGAAAGAAGAAGAACAAGAAAGCATAAAGGAGGCGAACCGCGATGATGACCCATAACAATCAGCCGCTAGGACGCCTCTTTAAGCAACTCTTCTAACAGGCTGACTTGACCATTTCCCGGGAAAGCGGCCCTGCTTATCCCGGACGTTGGTGCCAGCCGCGCGACCCGCGCGCACAACTTATAAGTCAGCCGCCCAAGCAGGCCCTTTCTCACGAACTGCGTTACGCAAACGCAGAGAAAGGCTCTCTTATGCGCCTGCACAACTTCGCCTCCATTGTTGAAGACAAGACGGTGGCGCAGGCACAACTCGTCGCTGACCTGCCCTTCGTCTACCCACATGTGGCGCTCATGCCTGATGCCCACTTTGGCAAGGGCTCCTCGGTCGGCACTGTCTTCGGCACGCTGCGCGCCGTCATCCCGGCGGCCGTCGGCGTGGATATCGGCTGCGGCATGATTGCCGTGCGCACGGGGCTCACCCACGCGGACATCCAGGACTTCGCTCTCGAGGACCTGCGCACCGCGGTCGAAGACTCCATTCCGCTCTCGCCCGGAAACTACAACGGTTGGATCATGGACCCGCGCACCGAGGCCCGCACGCGCGAGCTCTCGCAGCTGGCCCAGGACACTGGCGTGGATCTCGGCCACTCCAAAAACTGGCGTCAGCAGCTGGGCAGCTTGGGCGGCGGTAACCACTTCATTGAGCTCTGCCTCGACGAAGAGGACCGCGTCTGGCTGTTCCTGCATTCTGGCTCGCGCGGCGTGGGCAACAAGATCGCACAGAAGCACATCAAGGCCGCGCAGCGTCACTGCGAGAAGCACTGGATCCAGCTCGCGGACAAGGACCTGGCCTACCTCGTCGAGGGCACGGAAGAGTTCGACTCCTACATTGCGGATCTCCACTGGGCACAGCACTTTGCGCTGCTCAACCGCGATGAGATGATGGACCGTTTCCTCGACTGCGTCGCCACCTGGGCCGGCGCAGACCGGGAGACCCTCGAGCTCGAGCGCATCAACTGCCACCACAACTACACCCAACGTGAGAGCCACTACGGCAAAAATGTGTGGCTCACGCGTAAGGGCGCCATCAAGGCGGACGAAGGCGACCGCGGCCTCATCCCCGGCTCGATGGGCACCACTAGCTACGTCGTGGAAGGCAAGGGCTACCCGCCGGGCCTCAAGTCTGCGCCGCACGGCGCGGGTCGCGTCATGTCGCGCACCCAGGCCAAGGCCCGCTTCACCGAGGCGGATCTTGCCGCACGCATGGAAGGCATCGTCTATCGTCCCGGCGCCGAGTTCGTCGATGAGATTCCGGACGCCTACAAGGACATCGACCGCGTGATGGCTGATGCCGCCCAGCTCGTTGAGGTCAAGCACACCCTGCGCCAGATCCTCAACGTCAAGGGCACCTAACCTGCGTCATGATGAGACCGTCACTTTTAGTGACGGTCTCTTTTGAGCTTTCCGATGCCCCCTCCTGCAGCGTCGCATCAGCACGACGCTTTGCCTTATGTAAGGAAACGAAGTAGGTGACCACTATTGATTACTGCTTATTTATTGCGAAGGGCTGGAACTGCTCGGTTGGTCGGAGGTGAAAGCCGAGTATTAAACTGCGTCGAAGCGAGTTGGCGTTCAGCATCGTCGACCAACATGAAAACATCGTCAGCGAAGTAACCGAGAAGCCCGCCCGCACCGATGACTTTCTTACGCAGAATGCCAGCCTCGGTGAGTGAATCGAGCGCGTCTCGGGCCGTGCTTGTCGATGAAATCCCCAGCTCGGACTTCACAATGGGCACCGTGACCAAAGGCATGGCAGGAAGCTTCTTGAGCAGTTGGAACTCCGTCGAATTCGATTTCAATGCGCGCTTGCTTCCTTGCGCAGTGCGGTGGTGATTGACCTTGTCCATCCATTCTGCTTCTAGGGCGGCGACGCTATCCGCAAGTTCAGCTGCTTTGGTGGTGGCGACTTGTGCAGCCTCGACGAAGAAAGAGATCCATGCCAGCACGTCACCCTCGCGGAATTTCGTGAGTCCGTCGACGTAACGGTCACCGAGCGTTGCCAGCACCATACTGACAGGGAGAACCGCAGCATCGGTGAGCCCTCTGCGCTGCAAAAGTGCGTGAATCATGGCTCGTCCCACGCGCCCATTCCCATCCGGGAATGGGTGGATGGTCTCGAACTGTGCATGAACGAGCGCTGCTTGAACGAGCGCGGCGTGGTCTGCCCCGTTGAAGTATTCAATGAGATCATCGAGGAGTTCTGGGACTTGCACGGGAGGCGGGGGAACAAAAGCTGCATCGATGGGGTGATAGTCAGACCCGCCAATCCAGTTTTGAGTAGTACGTACTCCTTGTAAAGGCTTTTCTGCAACGAGCGCTGTCTGCATTGCAACAATGTCATCCAGGACTAGCTCGTCTTTGTAAGCCAAGTCTGCATTGATGGTGTCGAGGATGGCGACATTGCGGGCGACAGCTGTTGCGGATTCTTTGAAACCCCGAATTCCGGAATCTGATTCACGCGCGAGGATCGCCATGGCCACTTTGTCGGAGTTAGGAGCGATTCCCTCGATCCGGGAGGAAGCGACGGCCTCAGAACGGAGCAGGAGTCGCGCAACTCCTTCAAGGGAGTGGGTATTGTCTCTCATCCCAAGATTGTGAATCTCCCGCTCGATGCGAACGATACGTCGCGAGAGCTCGGACGGAAGCTTCAACGACATGCCTGCGAGGGGATCGGGAACGAAAGCGTGATACTTACCTCCTTGTTTGGCGCGTCGAGAAAGACCGCTGCCATCAGTGGGGATCCATTCCAATTCGACTGTCTCTGCCACAGCTGACTCCTCTCATGCGCTTGGGGCATTGGGGATAAGGTTTATCTCGGTAGATTGATGTCCTAGTTTACCGGGATAGCTGTTATCCCGGTGGACTGCGAGCACAAAAGATTAACGGAGCTCCAGTAACCGGTAAGATGCTTCAATGTTGTGCAGACGAGGCAGAAGCCGGATATAACCTCGAAGTCTTGCGTAAGCGGGGACGATTGATTGCTAAAGAATATTCTTCTTTGCGGTCGGCAGGAGAACTGGAACAGGAGAGTTCCGAGAAGCTGAAGTGATGCTGATATGAAGGCAGCGGAATTTGAGGCCGGAGAGACGAAGCCGGCATTACACCAAGTGAGCCTTGTTATGATTATCGAAGGTTTGTCTGTGGCGGCCCCTTGATCGTGGTCTTGCCCGGTTGAGCTGTAGATTTTCGTGAATTGATAAAGGGAATAGAGGCGTCACAATGGCAAAGTTGAACCTGCGCGCAGTCGAGGAACGAACGTCGAAACTAGGTGGCCGTGCCGAATATGATCGCGAGTTCTTGTTCAATTTGCTCGAAGCCTATGGTCGCGCTAAATCTTCAATTACGCGACTGCGGTCGGGAAACCTCGATGTGGCGCAGGATCCTTCGCGAGAAGTAGCGCAGAAGAACGTTGTTTACTTCCATGAATCAGAGTCGGGACAGGCTTTCGATGATTTTGTTCGGTTGTCGACTGCGGCTCACGTCATACCTCGATGCGCAAGGTCGCAGAAGAACTCGGGATAAATCGCTCGACTTTGGGATACTGGTACAAGCAATTCGGCACCAACGTGCCTAAGGATGATGATGCATCGTCACCCGTAGAAAAGCTTGCTGATGCGGAAAGAATTCGCCAGTTAGAACGCGAAAACAAAAGGCTTCGTGAAGAGCGCGATATTCTGCGCAAGGCTGCGAAGTATTTTGCGGAAGAGACGACCTAGTGATCCGCTTCCAGTTCGCCTGTGACAATCTCGCCGACTACTCGGTCAAGCGGATGTGCACAGTCCTGGGCCTAAATCGGTCTTCGTACTACAAATGGAAGAAATCGGCTCCGCGGCGCCGTGCGCGCCTTGTAGATGACGCTGTGATGGCCGCGGAGATCCAGGCCATTTTCGATGCTGAAAACGGCGTGTGGGGCGCTCGTCGCATCACTGCCGAACTCAACGATCTGAGGTTACCCTCGTTTAGTGGACACCCT
>NZ_KV796788.1:0-259 GCF_001809235.1 Corynebacterium sp. HMSC072A04
ATACCTGGCACACCCGATGAGCTTCGCGCGCTCGGCGCTGACCCAGCCGACGCCACCGAACTCGCAGGCCTGCACCAGGTGTACTTCGGCCCCACCCGCTTTACCGGCAAACAACGCAAAGCCCGTGCGTCCGCACTCACCCAACGCCACAGCCTGAGCACCCTCACACTCATCGAAACCTACGTTTCAAAAGTAAAGAAAACCCTCGACGCCTGGAACCTGAGAGTCAGACTTACCGCCACACCCGCACACCGCATCC
>NZ_KV796789.1:0-20189 GCF_001809235.1 Corynebacterium sp. HMSC072A04
TCCGTGTCCAAAAAGTCCATGGACATAACATGGAACAGCTAATAGACCTTTGGCTAAACGAGAGCGACAGCATTACAAAAGAGAGCACTAGGCAATTCCATCGCCGCCGGATGACAGCCTTCTCCTTGAACTCAACGGAATACCTTCTAGGCATAGTTCAATCCTTCCTTAGCTGAGGAATGTGATGTCTAGCGACTTTTTGGACACGGAGTCCAGGATGTTTTTGGACGGGATGTCTAGTGGCTTTTTGGACGTTTGCGGCGGTGGAATAGCCGGATGGCTATTCCATTGCATAAGCGTAGAAAGGTCGCAGATTTCGATCCCGTTCGTGACGGCAAGACGGTCACACAGTTTTGCAAAGAATTAGGAATCTCGCGGCAGACGTACCACAACATCAAAAGCCGGATAGCGCAGAAGGGTCGCGCAGGTATTGTGCCTGATTCGACTGCCCCGAAGAATCCGATGAAGAAATTTGACGAGGCCGATAAAATCGCAGTCGTCCACGCCAGACAGGAGTTGATGGAGCAAGGCTTGGATTATGGGCCTTGGTCGATCTACTACTTCTTGTTTGACACTTCAGGCCCAGATTCCACCCCATCGCGTTCTACAATCGCCTCGTGGCTGCATGAACTGGGATTTGTTGATGCCAATGCCCGCAAACGCCCCCGCAGCTCCTATAAGCGCTTCGCCCGTGATCTCGTCGGTGAACTCTGGCAAATCGATGGACTGGTCTACCGCCTCTTTGACCATGCCCACACACATGTCACGATTTACCAGATTATCGATGATGCCAGCAGATTCGATGTCGGAACCACAGCATTCGCTCTGCCAGAAAACGGTACTGATGCGCGCGCCGAACTGGCCGCAGCGTTCGCCGCCTACGGCAAACCTCAAGAAATCCTTTCCGACAATGGCGATGCGTTCGCCACCTATCACCGTGGTTTTCTCTCTGCTACTGAAACTTGGCTCGCTAGCCAAGGTGTACTTGCTATTGCTGGTTTCGCCCCGACAACCCAGGGAAAAGACGAACGCTCTCACCGCACGTTGACCCAGTTCCTCGATGCACGCCACCCAGTCAGCCTTGCTGAGGTCAACACATATCTGGCCGAATATCGCCAGGTCTACAACGAACGACGACGGCACCAATCACTGCTGGTCGGCAAAATGCACATCACACCACGCCAGGCCTTCGATACCTTCCCCAAGGCACCATCGCCTACACATCCACTCGATCCTGAGCAGGTCTGGGCCCGCGTAGTCGCCTATAACCAAGCGCACAATCCACACGCTGTATCCGAAATGCTAAACGGCCCCGCGGAAGCGGCAACTTCACACGAGGCCAGCACCGATGACATGGCAGCTTTGCAAGGCATACCTCCCACCGATACCCCCACACTAACGGCACCGACGACACAATCAACAAACCATTGGGGTATCCCAGACCAGCTCTGCGTAAGCAAAGACGGCGTTGTACGCGTGTGCAGCTTCGGTCTCTACATTGGTCTGAGGTTTAAAAACCGCAGACTCTACTCCACAGTCACAGCCGAAAACGTTGCGGAGTTCTACACGGCCCATGACGGTGAATTCCTCTTCAGCGTGCCACTGCCGATCACGTTAAGCCACAGACCACCAGGTGGCCAGATCAACATCAACCTCGTTGAAGGAATGAAACACCGCCAACCACCGCGGATGAACCCGAAACTATCCAAACCCCGGCCGAAACGCAGGCCGCAACCATAAACCGCTAGAAGTGTCCAAGACCTCCATGGATTCCGTGTCCAAAAAGACACCGGACTCCATGTCCAAAAACCCTATGGACATAACATCCTTAGCTGAGGAACTAAACCCAGGACGCTTCACACACTCGATTAAGCTGCCCTTGATCAAATAGGCGTTTCACCAGGTCTTCAAGCGTGGACTTCCGCTTGGATTGAATCGTCAATGAACTCGCGGATGCCGTGCACCTGTCCCCTTCCACTTGTATCCGACGAGTCCATGCACTGGAGAACGCTGGAATTATTCGGGGTTACGTTGCCCTGTTTGTTCCCACAAAGGTCGGCAAAGGATTTACCGCCTATGCCAGAGTTTGGCTCACCAGCCAGGACCTTGAGACTGTTGAGCGATTCATTCAAGAGAGTC
The DNA here is from genome assembly GCF_001809235.1 of Corynebacterium sp. HMSC072A04. Classification (NCBI taxonomy): domain Bacteria; kingdom Bacillati; phylum Actinomycetota; class Actinomycetes; order Mycobacteriales; family Corynebacteriaceae; genus Corynebacterium; species Corynebacterium sp. HMSC072A04. The sequence continues at coordinate 2,140 of NZ_KV796789.1, forward strand.
AGCCACTTCCAGAAGCCGTGGAATGCCACCTCATGGCTGGTGAATGCGATGTCATGCTGCGAATAGTGGCGGCCGATCTCACCGCTTATCGTCAATTTCAGATCGACCATCTCACCCGCATCGATTGCGTCCACAACGCGAAAACTGAGGTGCACATGGAACAGGTAAAATTAACGTCAGAATTATCTGTTTGAATTTGATACTTGGTGGCTCCACGTTGGGATCATCAACGGTGCTCCAGACTCTGGGTCAGCGATGATCTTAGAATCCACACCAAATACGGTGCGCACGAGCTCTTCAGTAATAACGGTTGCAGGATCGCCGGTGGCTACAACTTCGCCGTCTTTCATGGCGATGATGTGATCGGCGTAGCGCGCTGCCTGGTTCAAGTCATGCAATACGGCGACCAGTGTGTAGTCCCGTTTCCGGTTGAGCATGCGGCAAAGTTCCAGCAACTCAATCTGGTAGCTGACGTCTAAGAATGTGGTAGGTTCATCGAGAAGCAAGATTGGCGTCTGCTGCGCCAACGCCACCGCCATCCAGACGCGTTGGCGTTGACCGCCCGAGAGTTCATCGACAAGCCTGCCTGAAAGCTCCCTAATTCCGGTTGCCTCCATGGCCTCTTTCACCGCCTGCTCATCCTCGGGCGACCAAGGCTTGAACAAACTCTGGTGCGGGTAGCGTCCTCGTGAGACCAGATCGATGACGCGAATGCCGTCCGGGGCAACCGGGCCTTGCGGCAGAAGACCCACTTCACGCGCTACTTCTTTGGTGGGCTTTTTGTGCAAAGACTGCCCGTCTAAAAGAATCTTCCCCTCTTGCGGCGCAATCAAACGGGTCAAGCTCTTGAGCAAAGTGGACTTGCCGCAGGCATTGGGGCCAACGATGACCGTGAACTGGCCATCTGGAATCTGAAGATCCACGCCTGGGCAGATAACTTTGTCGCCGTATCCAAGCTGGGCGTTTTCTACTAGAAGTCGTGTCATTTGCGTCGGCCTTCTCTCATGAGCAACCACAGGAAGTACACGCCACCGATGGATACGGTGACAATACCTACTGGGAGCGGGGATTCAGGGTCAATTCTTTGGGCAACCGTATCGGCGAGTATTAACAGGAAAGACCCCACGGCTGCGGTGGGGGCCAGCGCCAGGCCATCAACGTGTACCAGGCGACGGGCAATCTGGGGCGAGGCCAGCGCGATGAAGGAAATCGGCCCGGCGGTGGCAGTTGCCAGCGCCGTTAATCCGATGCCGGCAACAACTGCCAATAGTTGCACCCTGCGGACGTTTTGCCCCAGCGCAACCGCGAAAGGAATACCAATCTGCATCAAACGCATCGGGCGCGCCAGCAGTGCTGCCATCAGGATGAACACGGCAGAACCACAAAATGCCAGCAGCAGCGAATTCCAGGAGGTGCCGGAGAGATTTCCCGCGCCCCACAAACTCGCCATGATGGCATCTTCCACCGTGGCAGTGAGCAAAATCCACACGTTGACCGAGGCCAGCATGGCGCTGACAGCAATGCCAACGATGATAAGACGCACGCCACCAGCGAATCCGCGCTTGGAGGCAAGGAAGAACACCACCATCGCGGTAGCGATACCTCCAGTGAGAGCCCCCAACAACGTAGCGGTGGTGCCACCGCCGAGAATCAACATGACGATGAGCGCGCCAGTGTAGGAACCGGTCTGAAAACCAATCACATCCGGTGAGCCCAATGGATTCGCGGTGAGGTTTTGAAAGATAGCTCCACTCATGGCCAGTGTTGCGCCCAGCAGGATTGCCAGAAGCGTGCGCGGTGCGCGCCATTCCACCACAATCATGTTGGTGTAGGAATCACCGTTGCCGGTCAACGCCTGGAACGCTTCACCAACGGTGATGGATGCAGAACCATCAACCAAGGAGTACACCGCAATCAGCGCAGTCGCCAATAAGAGTCCACCTGTGACGACAGCTGTGCGCACCCCGATAAGCATCACCGGGCGTTCCTTGGGACCGATGCGGAAAATCTTTCGCCCGAATTCAAGCTCTTGCTTCGTATCCGGATTCGTTGTGTGAACCATCGCGCTTAAACCTCCGGAATGCGGTACTTACGCACCATGTAAATCAACAGCGGTGCGCCAACGAATGCAGTTACTACTCCCACGGGCACTTCCCCAGCAGTAATCACGCGACCTATAACATCACTCACGCCCAAAACCGCTGGGGCCAAGACGATTGAATAGGCCATAATCCACCCTTGATGTGGGCCCACGATCATGCGGGATAGATGTGGTGCCAACAGCCCAATAAATCCGATGGGCCCCGCCGCCGCAGTAGCGCCACCGGCTAGCAGTGCAATTGCTACCAATACCACCAGCCTGGTTCTTTGCGGGTGCGCGCCCATAGCAACCGATGCCGCTTCACCCAGTGAAAGCACATCCAATGCGCGAGTGCTGGCCAGCGCAATAAGCAAGCCTACCAAGATAAATGGGGTGATGGACAAGGTAGCATCGAGAGGCTGCGATGCTGTGGTGCCCGCTGACCAGCCACGCATGCGTTCCAAAACTTCTGAATTGGTCAGCAACACCGCGGATGCAAAACCGCCCAGCACCGCCCCCAATGCCACACCGGACAAGGTCATGCGCACCGGACTGCCACGCAATGGACCACTGTTGCCAATGGCGAAGACCACCGCCGAGGTCACAATCGCACCAGCAAAAGACCACCACATGTACTGGGAGATATCTGTAACCCCAAAAAATGCCAGGCCAACAACCACCATGAGAGAAGCACCCGCATTAACGCCCAAAATCCCCGGGTCCGTCATTGGGTTTCTGGTCACAGCCTGCATCAAACCACCCGCAACCCCCAACGCACTACCGGCAACCAACACCAAGAAAGTACGTGGAACGCGAGACTGCCAGACCACCTGCGATACCGGATCCGCCGGATCCGGGTTAATCAGATAATGAAAAATATCCGACGGTGGAATGCTGCGTGAGCCCACCATCATGCTCAACACCAGCGCACCGGCACATAAGACCGCAATGATAATGAAACCAATGAGCCGGTTGGCCTGAGCAACTGGCCTTTCCACAGCCTTCGGGGCTGTGGAGGTGGTGGAACTTGCTGGCATAAAAGACTAGCTCACCTTGTCGTAGGTCTCTACCTTGTCTGCAAGATCCTGCAGCCAATCGGCATAGTTACGGCTGGTCAACGCACCCTTGGAAGACCACGTGGATACCTGGTCTGCCTGGACAGCTGGAAGGTTGTCCCACAGCTCCGCAGTAAATGGCGCCTCTGGGTCATAGTTTTCTACCAAGATGACATCAGCAGGGTAGGTCGAAGCATCTTCCCACGCCACTCGACCCCACGGGTTTCCTTCCGCTGGTGCGTCTGGGCCTGCGATGTTTGCGCCAAGTTCTTCCAGCATGTCCGCCTGCGCGAAGCCCACGCCGGTATAGAGCATTTCCTTGGTTGGGCTGGTCAGCAGGAAGTTGTAATCCTTGCCGTCTACTGCTGCGGTGAACGCTTCCTTGGCCGCTGCGAAGTCTCCATCTGCCGCCACGATGTTGTCAGCTTCTACGTCTGCACCGAAGAACTCTGCAATCTCGCGGGTATCCGCAATCCTTTGATCAATAGAGCCTTCCGATGGCAGCGGCACGAAAGGCGCAACGCGCTGCAACTGAGCGTTGACGTCTTCATCGAACCAAGACCAACCCTTCGCGTTACCGTTGCCGATGATGGCATCCGGGCGCAGTTCAGCCAGCTTTTCCAGATCGATCTCAGCATCTTGGCCGATGGTCTCAATACCTTCGATGTCAGCATCACCCATCAACGCTGGGTTGTCACACTCAAAACCAAACAACGCATCCGGCTCAATGCCGTACTCGTGCAGAGAGCTATAGGCGTAGCAGTCCATAACGATGGTTTCTGGCTGGTTTTCGAAGTCGATGTTTAGCCCCTCAATACTGGGGTGGGACAGAGTCAGCTGCTCACCGTCGCCAGCCGCTGCATCTTCCCCCGAGGCTTCTTCCCCCGAGGTGGAGCACGCCGCAAGAACGAGGGCTGCAGCAGCACTTAAAGCCATCAATGCCGTCTTTTTCACTTGTTATTTCCTTTGCTGGGAATAGGGATCAATTAACCATGGCAAATATACACCACTTGAGTAGGGTTGCCTAACTTTCAATAGGTAGGACTATTCATTGTAAGGATTGATATACCAAAGATATAGACTCGACATTAGACGGTCAACCATTTACACCTGGCATCGCTTAGCGCAGTTCAATCCCCTTTAACATTTGGAAGAGATTTCGAAAATGGCTGAGACACCAAGCGTCAGCGTTAATCTAAAAGCGCTGGCTGAAGAACTGCTAAATAAGGCGGCTGGGACAGAAAGCGGGCGTGCAACCCACGTGTTCCGCGCAGTGCCTGGTGGTTCCCTTTTACAGGTCTTGCTTGTCCTGAAAGACGGCAAGGAATTGTCTAAGCACGAGAACCCTGGCGAGGCACTCTTGCACGTATTGAGCGGAAAAGTTCGGCTTACCGCAGACGACGATTCACTAGAGTTGAGCGCCGATGAGCATGCTGTGGTGCCTCAGTAGCGTCATGGACTGCTCTCCTTGGAAGACTCAGCAATCCTGCCGACCGTAGTGCGCAATCGCGCCTAGATAGCGTTCCAGCTTCCTAACGCTCTGGCTTCGTTGCCACGATTGCCACGGCGTTGAGGTGCTCGCTGTGCGTGTTGAAGGTTTTTCGCATCTGCAGCACCCGCTTGCGGGCATCGGAGTTATTCCGAAGGTTCTTCACAAAGCACAGCGTGCCTAAGAATCCTTCATCGGAAAGAATTCGACGCGGCTGCAGCAAAGCCATCGGCGCGGTCTCAACCTTGGCGGCTTTAAAAAGCCATTAGCCTCAAACACTGCCGTCCATTCGCCCAAGGTCAGCGGACACGCGTTCACCCTAATTGCGCGCGCAAGGCTTTGACGGATTTCATCCTTCACCCCATCTGCTAGTTCTTCAGGAACTAGCCCCAGTTCGTGAATGGCGTACCGCCCACCCGGACGTAGGATGCGCGCAGCCTCTGCAACGATTGCATTCTTAGCCTTCTCACCCTGCATGGTGAGCATCGCTTCCCAATCACAAGGTCAGCCGACTCATCGGCCAGTCCAGTTTCAGCGGCGTCGGCCTCAATTAGCTTTGCACGCAGGCCAAAGACGCGGCGCACTGCAGCCACAGCATCCGGATCACTATCCGCACCTGTATAACTCGAAGGCGTGAGCTCAAGAATCCTACCCGGCGTGCGCCCAAGACTAGGCGCTGGTTCAACTACATCAACGTTCGGAATTCCGGATAGTTCGAGCAATTCATCTGTTAGTCTGCGCCCGCCGAGGCAAAGGACTCACTTTCCCATTTTGGCCAAAAGCCAGTGGCCTTGCATGGATTCATCCGCACGTGATGTGCCGATCATTTGTTCACTCATGAGGACCTGATTGCCCTCCCCAATGAATCAGTCCGGTTTTACCAGTTCGTCGACCACGTCCCCGGCACTCAACCTTGGATTTCACCTGGCTTTAAACACAGTCATAACCAGACGTCAACAAAGAATTCCCCAGACAAAAATAAAACCCTCTGACCAGTGGAAAGAGGGTATAAAGTGGAGCTAACGGGATTCGAACCCGTGACCCCCACACTGCCAGTGTGGTGCGCTACCAACTGCGCCATAGCCCCTCATACGAGGTGCAACCTTCACGATTGCAACTCGTATCAATATATCCGCTCCCCATTCACTCACCAAATCGCGAGTTGGGACGCCTTATTTAGTGACGATGTCAACCCATTCCATGATGGACGTGTTCTGGTCTTCCGGAATGTCCTTGCCATCCTTGATGATTCGCGGCGAGGAAACCTGGCCGGTTTCGCTCTCCAGCTTTTCGTAGTTCGAGGTCACCAGCGGGTTTCCTTCACCAACCGGGGCTTCTTCAATGGCCTTCACCGTGGCATCATCTGCGCCCAGTTCCTTCGCGGCAGCAGCGAAGTCTTCCATCTCCCACTTGTTGTACACCTTGGACTGATTCTCCATGAGGTACTTACGCAGGTTCCAGTAGAGCTTGGCATCACCGGTCTTTGCTACCTGCTCCATCGCAGCTGCCGCCTTGGAGGAGTGGCCCGTGTTGGACTTGATGCTCTCCAAGCCGTTCGGGCTGCCGTCAAGGAAGTTGAGGGTGCGCACGTGCACGACGAGCTCGCCCGCATCAATCGCATCCTTCATCTGCTCGTCGGTTTCCTTCGCCAGGTCACCACAGTGCGGGCAGGAGTAGTCCTCGTACAGGTCTACTTCGGTTGCGTCCTTTGCGGCATCCGCAGACTTGAGGGTTACCGCATTGTCCGCGAGGGAAATCTCCAGGGAGACATCCTCGGCGGTGTAGTCCCCCAGCGCATCGGTCTGTGCGCCTCGTCCTTGATAGACGATGTAGCCGATGACCACGGCAATAATAACCAGCAGAACAGCGAGGCCCCAGACGAATCCACTATTGCCTTTGGAGTTGGGGTCTTTGACTGTACTCATTAAACAACCTTGCCTTTATGACTTAAGTTCGAACAGATGAAAAGCCTACACACCGCTGTTAAGGGTGCAATGCAAACTTGGTGAAAGGACGCTTGATCGTCCACACCATTAAGACAGAATAGAAGACATCTCGCAGAAGTGTCATCATGTAATTCATCACTTGCGCGTCTTCATCAGGGCTCACGGAGAAGCAGCCGCAATCAATTCCGAGTCCCCGCGCCCACGCCTGCGCGATGCCGATCATGAACAGCACCAGAACTATCTGCCCAACCCACGCCGATGGTCGCAAAAACAGCCCCAACAGGAGCAACAGGCCGCCACATATCTCCAGCGGGCCAATCAGGTAGGACAAGTAGTGTGACCACTCAGGGGTAAAGATTTCATATGCCTTGATGCTTTGCGACACCGCGAGCTGATCCGTCAGCTTCGACGCCCCCGCCTTGATCCACACATAGGCCATATAAAATCGCGCGAATGCACTAATGATGTCGAGCACGAGAGGTGCGCTGATTTTGGTTTTGGTCACGGAGTTAGCCTAACAATCTACGGGTGCAGGGCATAGCGGCGGTAGGGGCGGCGGATGGTCCAGACGGTGAGGGCGAGGAAGAAAGCGTCGCGAAGCAGCGTCAGTGCGTAGTTCATGCCCTGACTTACGTCGGCGGGGTCGTAGCCAAAACACCCGCAATCAATGACGAGCCCCCGCGCCCACGCCTGCGCGATGCCCACCATGAACAGCACCACAACCATCGCAGCGACTGCCGACGCCTCCCGCAAGAACAGCCCCAACAACAGCAGCACCCCACCCATGAGTTCTAGGGGCCCGATGAGGTAGGCCAAGTATCCGGACCACTCCGGGGTAAAGATGCCATAGGCCTCGATGGCCTGGGTCATCTCCATCCGGGCATCCAGTTTCTGTATGCCGGCGATAATCCACACGGCAGCCATTCCATAGCGTGCAAGCGCGCTGATGAGGTCAGGCACCGATATGGATTGGGGAAATGTCATAAACCACTAGCCTAGACCTCCGAGAACCTGTGACACCAGCGCCTGTGCTTCTTCCTGCACCTGCTTGAGGTGTTCTTCGCCACGGAAGCTCTCAGCATAAATCTTGTACTTATCCTCCGTGCCGGACGGGCGCGCGGCAAACCACGCGTTCTCCGTCGTCACCTTGAGGCCCCCGATCGCCGCGCCGTTGCCCGGTGCCTCGGTGAGCTTGGCGACGATCTCCTCGCCCGCCAGCTCCGTAGCCGTCACCTGCTCCGGGGAGAGCTTCTTCAGGATGGCCTTCTGCTCGCGGGTAGCCGGGGCGTCGGTGCGCGCATAGGCCGGCGCACCATATTCCTCCGCCAGCTCCGCGTAGCGCTGCGACGGGGTCTTGCCCGTCACCGCCAGGATCTCCGCGGCCAGCAAGTCCAAGATGATGCCGTCCTTGTCGGTGGACCACACCGTACCGTCGAAGCGCAGGAAGGAAGCACCGGCGGATTCTTCGCCGCCGAAGCCGAGGGAGCCGTCGACAAGCCCCGGCACAAACCACTTGAAGCCCACCGGCACCTCCACGAGCTCCCGGCCCAGGCTGGCCACGACGCGGTCGATCATGGAAGAGGACACCAAGGTCTTACCCACGCCCGCATTTCCCCACTGGGGGCGGTGGCTAAACAGGTACTCGATGGCCACAGCCAGGTAGTGGTTCGGGTTCATCAGCCCAGCGTCCGGCGTAACAATGCCGTGGCGGTCCGCATCAGCGTCGTTGCCCGTGGCCAGGTCGTACTTGGAACGGCTATCCACCAACGAAGCCATGGCGTCCGGGGAGGAGCAGTCCATGCGGATCTTGCCGTCGGTATCCAGCGTCATGAAGCGGAAGGTGCCGTCGACGTCGGGGTTCACCACGGTCATGTTCAGCTCGTAGTGCTCAGCGATGGCCGCCCAGTAGTCCACCGAGGCGCCGCCCATCGGGTCCGCGCCGATGCGCATGCCGGCGTCCTTGATAGCCGCCATGTCCACGACGTTGGCCAAATCGGACACATAGGAGTCGAGGTAATTGTGCTTGACGCAGCGCGCATCGAGCACGCCGTCAACCGGCACGCGCTTCACACCGTCGAGCCCGGCGCGCAGGTAGTCGTTGGCCTTTGCTGCAATCCAGTCGGTGGCATCGGTATCCGCCGGACCGCCCGTTGGCGGGTTGTACTTGAATCCACCATCACGCGGCGGGTTGTGGGAGGGGGTAATCACGATGCCGTCGGTGCCCGGGTTGGTCAGGATGGCGTGGGAGACGGCCGGGGTCGGGGTGTAGCGGCCGCGGTCATCCACCCGAACCTCCAGTTCATTGGCAAGGAGGACCTCGAGGGCGGAGACCATGGCGGGTTCGGACAGGGCGTGGGTATCACGGCCGATGAAGATGGCGCCCGTGGTGCCCTGCTCGGCGCGGTAGTCCACGATGGCCTGGGTGATGGCCAGGATGTGGGCCTCATTGAAGGCGGTGTCCAAGGCGGAGCCGCGGTGCCCAGAGGTGCCGAAGGAAACCTGCTGGTCAGGGTTATCGGCGTCGGGGGTGCGGGTGTAATACGCGGTAACCAACTCCGCGATATCGATGAGATCCGAAGGCTGGGCTAGTTGGCCGGCGCGCTCGTGTGCCATGGTGGTTTCCTCCTTGGGGATGTGGATGTACCTTAAGCTTGCCTGCTTCACGACGTTTTCGCATCCCAACTAGGATGGTGCCTATGCCACAGATCCTTCTTGTGGGCTGCGGGACCGCGCTCGGGGCGCTGGCCCGCTTTGGCCTTTCTTCACTTCTCGGGGGCGGCGCGCTGCCGCTGTTGCTCATCAACGTTGTTGGCAGCGCTGTCATGGGCTATGCCAAACCGCCCGCGTTCTGGGGCACGGGTTTCTTGGGTGGGTTCACCAGCTTTGCCGCGTTTGCGTATCTCACTTCAGGTTTCGGGCCGGCGCAGGCGGGGGCCTACGTGCTGGCGACGGTCGTCGGCTGCACCGGGGCCTACCTCATAGGTGACCGCCTGCAGGATCGGAGGCATGCATGATCCTCTCCATCCTGGCCGTACTCGCCGGCGGTTTTGTGGGCGGTTGCGGGCGCTACCTGTTAACCCGCATCCTGCCCTCCCCCACGTGTACCTTCGCCGCCAACCTCATCGGCTCTGCGGTGGCCGGCGTGGCCTATGGCTACGCCACGCACGCGCACACCCCCGAGTTCTTCCTCCCCTTGCTCGCGGCCGGCGTGGCGGGCGGGCTATCGACATGGTCCACGTTGGCCAAAGAGCTCGGTGACATGATTAAGGCCAAGCGCTGGTGGCGCTTGGCGCGGTATCTCTTCTGGACGGTGGGCCTGGGCATCGTCCTGGCGTGGCGCGGGGCGTGGGTCGGCTCGCTTTTGGCCTAGCCTTCTCACCGCACTCCGCGTCTAAGCGCGCGAAGTGTTAGTCGGCGATGGCGTCCAACGGCGGGGTCTTTGCCGCGCGGTGGGCCGGCCACAGGGCCGCCAGCACACCGACGATGCCGGAGCCGACGAGCATGACGACGAGCATCATCCACGGCACCGTCGTGGAGTCGAGGCCCTCGTCCGCAAGCACGGAGATGAAGGACCACCCCATCCCCAGCCCCATGAGGATGCCCATGAGCGCACCGAAGAGAGCAATTTGTACCGATTCCACGGTGATCATCGTGCGAATCTGGCGGCGCTGGGTGCCCACCGCGCGCAGCATACCAATCTCCTGGCGTCGTTCAATCACGCCCAAGGTGAGGGTATTGACAATGCCCAGGATCGCGATGACCACAGCCAACGCCAGCAGCGCGTAGAGGATTGTGAGCATCTGGTCAATCATGCCGGCGGCCTCGCCTGCGAATTCCTCGCCGGTGCGCACCTGCACCACGACGAGGTCCTTGACGGACTCCTCCAGGTTGGCGCGCAGCTTTTCCTTGTCATAGCCTTCCTCCGCGTTCACGTAGACCAACATGACGTTGAGGCTAGCCGGGTCGACGACCTCTGTTGCCGCGGAGGCGGAGACAGCTAAGCGCGGGAGCATCTGGAAGGGCTCATACGTGCCGAGGAGCTTCACCTGCGTGGTACGAGACGGATCCGGGCCCGCCAGCTCATAACTCTGGCCGACCTCCCAGCCCTGCTCTGCAGCTAGATCGGCTTCGGCGATGAAGCCCGGCTCCTCGCCCGTCTTCAGCGATCCTTCCACCAGGGTGAGGTTAAGGACGTCATCGGCGTTGCCGTCAACCACCTGGCTGATCGCCATCTCCGGGCTGTAGTTCATGGAGGCCTGACCATCGACCTGCAACGGCGCGGTACTCATCGCCACGACCTGCCCGGCGCCCTCGGTATCGCGGGCGCGCTGCGCCGTCTCATTCGGCGTTGGGAAGTTGCCCGATGTCGGACCCGACAGCAGAAAGTCCGCGCGGGCGTCCTGCTCCACGGCATCCGCGACCGAGGTTTTCATCGTCGCGCCAAGCATTCCGATCGAGGTCACCAGCGCCACGCCCAGCATGAGAGCGAATGCGGTCGCCGCGGTACGGCGCGGGTTGCGCGCCGAGTTCGTCGAGGCTAGCTTGCCCACCGCACCAAAGGGCGCACCAATCACGCGGCCAATCGCCGGAACGATGGGCAGGGAGATGGCTGGTCCAGCCAGGAAGAATCCAAGAATCAGGTTGAGTGCGCCCAGCCCCACGAGGGAGGCGCGGATGCCCGTGGAGGCGTCGATAAGCACGCCGAGGACCGCGAAGATAATGCCCGCGACGAGCAACAGTCCACCCAGCACGCTGCGCACGAGGAGCGAAGAACCAGCTGCAGACTCGGTTGTGCGCATGGCTTCCACCGGCTTTACCGCACCCGCGCGGCGCGCCGGCGCCCACGCGGACACGATGGTGACCACCGCGCCCAAGAGCAGCGGCACGACTACTGCGCTGACGCTCAGGCCCAGACCGCCGCCCATGGGCATGTCTTTAGCTTCAAAGACTGCCTTGATGAGTGCGACTAAGCCCATACCTGCCACCACGCCGACGGCTGAGCCGACGAGCCCCACGATGAAGGCCTCCGTCACCACCGAACGCGTGATCTGGCTGCGGGAAGCACCGAGCGCACGCAGGAGCGCGAACTCCTTGGTGCGCTGGGCCACGATCATGGAGAAGGTATTCGCGATGATGAACGTGCCCACCAGCAGCGCGATGAGGCCAAAGGCGATGAGGAAGTAGTTGACGAATTTCAGGGCAGAGGAAATCTGATCCGACAGCTCATCGGCCAGCTTCTGGCCGGATTCCGCCTCGACCTCGAAGGTGTTGTTGAGGTGCTCCACGAGTGCATCGGCATCGACGCCGTCGGCCGCAGCGACCTTCAGCTGGGAAGAGTCTCCATAGCGCTCAACGAAGGCCTCGTGTTCCATGAGCAACGTCAGACTGGGGCCCTGGTCCACCACAGGCTTGACGACGCCCACGACCTTCACCTCATCGCGCTGGTCCGGGTGCACGACGAGGAGGGTATCGCCGACGTGAATGCCGAACTTCTCGGCTGCGGAATCGTTGATGAGGACTTCGCCGGTCCCGTGGGGCTCGGAGCCGTCGACAAGCGTGGCGGGCTCACCGACGGATTGATCCTCCGGGTAGTAGGGCTGCACGCTGGACGTGCCCCCGCCGGTCTGGAACGCCTCGGCGTCTTCGTTGGCCACCACGACCGTCTGGCTGCTTTGCATGTTTACCGCGCGAACGTCGGGGTCGGCGGCGATGTCATCGCGCATCTTCTGATCCAGCTTCGGGCCGTTTTCCTTCTGGCTCACGGCCGCATCCACGCCGGTAAATGCTGTCGAGACAGCGGAGTCGAACGTATTCGACAGCGAGTTGGTGAACATGAAGGAGCCCGAGATGAACGCGGTACCCAGCACCACCGCCAGCAGGGTCAGGGCAAGGCGCAGCTTATGCGCGAGAATATTGCGCACGGAGACCGTGCGCATGGTGTTCTTTGTGGCCATGCTCTAGCCCTCGATTTCTGCCATCACGGCGTGGATGGACTCCATGGTCGGATTCATGAGCTCATTAACCAGGCGGCCATCGGCGAGGAAGACCACGCGGTCAGCGTACGAAGCGGCCTTGGCGTCGTGCGTAACGATAACCACGGTCTGCCCATCCTTGTCCACGGCGGTACGCAAAATGTCGAGCACCTCGGCGGAGGAGTTCGAATCCAGGTTGCCGGTGGGCTCATCACCGAAGATGATCTCAGGACGGGAAACCAGGGCGCGCGCACACGCCACGCGCTGCTGCTGGCCGCCGGAGAGCTCGGCCGGGCGGTGGTTCAAGCGGTGGGACAGGCCAAGGCGCGTGGTGACCTCATCAAACCACGCCTTATCGACCTTGTTGCCAGCGATATCGGAAGGCAGCGTGATGTTCTCTGCCGCGGTCAACGTGGGCACCAGGTTGAAGGACTGGAAGATGAAACCCAGGCGGTCGCGGCGCAGGGCCGTAATATCCTTGTCGCTGAGCTGCGACATATCGGTATCACCGATGAAGGCCGAACCGGACGTCGCCGAATCGAGCCCCGCCATGGTGTGCATGAGCGTGGACTTGCCGGAGCCCGAGGGGCCCATGATGGCGGTAAAAGTGTTGCGCGCGAACTCAACGTCGACGTGGTCCAACGCGGTGACTGCGGTGTCTCCCTGACCGTATTGTTTGAACAGGTCAACGGCGCGGGCCGCAGCAGTCATCGTTGGGGTGGTCATGGACGTGTTCTCCTTATAGATAGGGAAAGTAACGTCACTACCCTATCTTGCCCTGGCTAAGTTATGTGACGCGTGTGGTCTAAAATATGCTCCATGCGCGCATCCCTTTCCGCTCTAGAGCATTACGACCGTTGTGCCGAAGCAGCCGCGGCTCAGGTCATGCGCCACTACTCCACCAGTTTTTCCCTGGCCACACGGCTTCTCTCCCCCAGGGTGCGCGTGGATATCCGTAACTTATACGCCATGGTGCGCACGGCCGATGAGATCGTCGATGCGGGGCTTGCTCCCCAGGACGCCGCCGTGCTTCTCGACGCCTACGAGGCCACCGTCCGCGCCGCCCCGTCCCAGCGTTTTCACGCTGATCCGATCGTGCATGCCTTTGCGCTTTCCGCGCGGCGTTGCGGGTTCAGCGATGAGCACGTTGCACAGTTCTTTTCCTCCATGCGTTGCGATCTGACCCAGAGCACGCACACACACGACTCCTTCGAGAACTACGTGTCCGGCTCCGCGGAAGTCATTGGGCTCTTGTGTTTGGATGCTTTCTACGCCGGTCAGGCGCGACCGGCCGGCATCGAGGAAGGCGCGCGGCGCTTGGGCGCGGCGTTTCAGAAGATCAACTTCTTGCGCGATCTGCGCGAGGACTCCGCAGACCTCGGCCGCTCATATTTTCCAGCGCTGCCCGATCCCACCGGCTTGGACGAAGGGAAAAAGGCTGCCATCATCGCTGATATTCGCGAGGACCTGTCTGTAGCGCAGGGTGCCATCGAGTTGCTGCCGCGCGGCTCCCGCATGGGCGTGGCGGCGGCTACCGCCCTCTTTACTGAGCTCACCGACCAGCTCGAGGCAACCCCCGCCGTCGAGATCCTCACGACAAGGGTGTCGGTATCACCAGCGCGTAAGGCCTTCCTCGTGAGCCGGGCAGCTGCATCGGCGGTGAAATAAACATGGGCAAGCGGGTTGTCGTCATCGGCGCTGGCATCGCGGGGCTTGCCACCGCGGCGTTGATGCTGCGGGAGGGCTGGGACGTGGTCGTCGTCGAGAAGCAGCGTAGCGTCGGCGGGCGGGCGGGAGTCCTAGAAGTCGACGGCTTCCGTTTCGATACGGGGCCTTCGTGGTATCTCATGCCGGAGGCTTTTGATGAATTTTTCCGGGCCTGTGGGACGAGCACCGAGCGTGAGCTGGACCTCGTCCCCCTCTCGCCTGCGTATCGCGTGTACAACGAGGACGGCGCGTTCCTAGATGTGGAGAGCGGCGTGGAGGAGGTCGCGCACCTATTCGAGTCTATTGAGCCGGGCGCGGGTGAGCGCGTACGGGCGTATTTGGCGCGCTCCTCCGACGTCTACGCGGTGGCGCTGAGCAGCTTTTTGTACACCACGTTTTCGCGCCCTACTGAGCTGCTGACACGGGAGGTGCTCACGCGGCTGGGCACGCTCGCGATGCTGCTGACGCGTTCGCTGGACAGGCTGGTAGCGGCGCAGTTTCAGGACTATCGCCTGCGTCAGGTCCTGACCTATCCGGCGGTGTTTTTGTCGACCGAGCCTCAGGCCGCGCCGGCCCTGTATTCCTTGATGAGCCACACCGACCTGGTCGAAGGTGTGCGCTACCCGCAGGGTGGCTTCGCCGCGGTGGTCGCGGCGATTGCGCGCCAAGCGGAGGGTGCAACCTTCCTCATGGGTACCGCGGTGACGGCAATTGAGTGCACGGACGGGCGCACAACTGGCGTGCGGCTGGATGACGGCCGCTTCATTTCTGCAGAGGCCGTGGTGTCGGCGGCGGACCTGCGCCACACCGAAACCGCGTTACTGCCAGAGTCAGCGCGGACCTACCCGGAAAGCTACTTCGCACGGCGCGATCCGGGTTTGGGTACGGTTCTGGTGTTCCTCGGCGTCCGCGGCGAGCTGCCGCAGCTTGAGCACCACACTCTGTTGTTTAGCAAGGACTGGGAGCCCGATTTCCGCGCCGTCTACCACGGCCCGGAGGCCTCGCGCCCGCTCGGTGCTTCGGAGTCGATCTACGTGTCGAAGACATCCGCGACGGATCCTGACGTGGCGCCGGAGGGCTGCGAGAACCTCTTTGTGCTCGTCCCTGTGCCGGCGGAAGAAGCGTTTGGCCACGGAAGTGCCTACAACGACACAGAATCTGCCCGCGTCGCCGCGATTGCTGACGCCGCTATCCACCAGCTAGGCACATGGCTTGGCATTCCGGACTTTGCCGAGCGCATCGTCATGCGCCGAACGGTGGGGCCCTCTGATTTTGCGCAGCGCTATAACGCGTGGGCAGGTGGAGCGGTGGGACCTGCACATACGCTGCAGCAGTCCGCGTTCTTCCGTGGGCGCAACGTCTCGCGAAAACTGAAGAACCTGTTCTACGCGGGCGGAACGACCGTGCCGGGCGTGGGAGTGCCAATGTGCCTTATTTCTGCGCACAACGTCCTCACGCGGATGCGTGAACAGCGCTAAACGTTGGGCCCGAGTGCACTCTCAATTCGCGCTGAATTCCCCCAGTGCTGACCCCCGTGACAGAACTTGGTTCTCAGTCCCCACTCCACGGCATGGAATTCACGAAAAGGCCGTGCAGCGCTGCATAGCGTAGTCTGAGGAGGTTGACGTCGAGTGGAAAGGCGAAGCGATGGCAGAAACTACTGAGCAGGCCAGCGAGACCGTAGAGTCATGGCTGAAGCAAGAAGACGCTATCGATCCTAAAAAGGCCCCTCGTCTCCAGGAGCTCTTAGCCCGCGTTCCCCGTCAAGACCTCATCGCGATTGTGGAGCGGCAAAATGCTCTCCGCGCTGCGCTAGCCCTCCGCCTGCTGCCGCGGGAAAAGTCCATCGCAGTCTTCGACGCACTCGATGCAAAGCACCAAGCGGACATCATTGATGAGCTGGGCAACGCCGATGTCTACGAGTTTTTCGACGAGTTGGACCCCGAAGACCGAGTGGCGCTCTTGGATGAGCTGCCCGCGGAGATTGCGGATCGCCTCCTCCGTTCACTGACCCAGACTCAACGCGACGTGACCGGAGTGATCCTTGGATACACGAAGGGCTCCGTCGGGCGTCGTATGTCGCCAGAGGTGCCCGACATTCACCCGGAAATGAGCATGGAAGATGCCCTGTACACGCTCCGGGATACGGCCGATGAACTGGAGACCATCTATACCGTTCCGGTGACGCGCAAGGACCGGCGTCTGGTGGGCGTCGTCAGCCTGCGCGAACTCTTCACGGCTGAGCGCGGTGTACTCATTGAGGACATCATGAACGAGCCGGTATATGCATACGCGACTGCCGACGCCGAGGAGACCGTGCGGTGGTTCTTGCCCCTCGATATGCTAGCTCTGCCAATTGTGGATGATTCACACCGCCTCGTCGGTCTTCTTACGTGGGACGATGCCACGGACATCATGGAAGAAGCGGACAGCGAGGACTCTGCTCGTTCCGGTGGTACGGAAGCGCTCCAGCAGCCTTACTTGTCGACGCCGTTGCTCAAGCTCGTTCGCTCCCGCATTCTCTGGCTGCTCGTGCTCGCTGTGTCAGCTCTGCTGACCGTGCGGGTTCTCGATTCCTTCGAGGACACCTTAGCCAAGGCGGTTGTACTGTCGCTGTTCATCCCTCTCCTCACCGGCACGGGCGGTAATACTGGAAACCAGGCAGCGACTACTGTGACCCGCGCGCTCGCGCTTGGCGACGTCCGAACGCGCGACCTCCTTTCTGTAATGTGGCGCGAGCTGCGCGTCGGAATGCTGCTCGGCGCCGTACTGGGACTGGCTGGTCTCGTCTTGGCGACGGTGATCTACGGCCTCGATATCGGTATCGTGATCGGCTCCACCCTGTTTCTTATCTGCTCAATGTCAGCGACAGTTGGCGGCCTCATGCCGATTGTGGCAAAGACGGTTGGCGCGGATCCCGCTGTCTTTTCTAACCCGTTCATTTCCACGTTTTGTGACGCGACGGGCTTGATTATCTACTTCTTCATCGCAAAGTCGGTGTTGGGCATCTAGTCCGATAGAAACTGCCGCGCTCCGTCGCGCAGCCCGCCGATATTCCTGTGCCCGCACTAGAGCCGCACTATCTTCGGCGCGCGGCTGAAAAGCTGTGCATACACCTGCATGACGCTTGCGCCACTTGCTACACGGTTACCCCTCTCCTCTACCGGGCTGAACACCATCGATTTCTGCATCCAACTGTCCACCACAAAAAGTGTCGCTGCGACCTCTATTGCCGCCTTCACGAACAAACCCGAACCATAGGAGCACAAGGTGCGCTTTGCTTTCTGCAAGCGTCCTGAAGTCATCAGCGAAGCAGTTCCCGCCTGACGTACGAAGAAAATGCCTGCGGCACGCGGCTTTGTGCTCAGTGTCAACCAATAGTCGCGTTGAGCAGCCACACGCAATCCTTCACCTAACCCGCCAACAATCCGATACCTATGTTGAGGGCGGCATGTAAGACTGAGCACTCAATGACGCTACCGGAGCGAAATCTCACCGCCCCAAGTATCCACCCACCGAGGAATTGAACCGGAAGTACGGGCCACAGATGAGCATCAAAGCTCAACAACACCACATGGGGCAAAAGGAAAAGGGCCGCCTGAAAAGTGTTTCCGGCCCACAATCCCCAACGCCGAAGAAGTAAACCCCCGAGAAATCCTCGGAAGAAAAACTCTTCGCCTGCAGCCCTTAGAATCGCGGCAACGCTTACCCCTTGAACAAGAACGACGCCCGGCATGCCGAGACTATCCGTAGATACAAGACGGATACCAAGATAGGACCTGACCCCTGTTTGGTAGACAC
>NZ_KV796790.1:0-974 GCF_001809235.1 Corynebacterium sp. HMSC072A04
CTCAGACAGGTTGGAAGAACCAGTCCAATCCGCGGAACCATCAGGCTTCGGAGCCGGCTTGGAGTCGCCAGTGACGATACGCGAAGCCTCGTTGCCGTCCTTATCCTTGGCAACAATCTTGTCGCCAGTCTTCAGCTCCTTGTCAACAACGACCTTCCACTTACCGTCATCGCCAACCTTGACAGTCTTCTCGGTCTTCTTGCCGTCCTTGTCAGTGACAGTAACGGTGATATCGGTACCAGGCTTAGCGGTACCAGTGATCTCCTTGTCACCGTCCTTAGCCGGATCAATGGTCGGCTTGATGACCTCCGGAGTCTCAGACGGATCGTCCTTACCCGGCTTATTCGGGTCAATCGGCCAGGTCGGTCCCGGAATAATCGGCTTAGACGGTTTCTCAACCTCGACGACTACGCGGTCGATCTCGTTGCCGTCCTTGTCCTTGACAATGACAGTGATCTTGTCACCAGGCTTAGCGTCCTTATCGATGTCGACAATCAGGTTGCCGTTGTCATCGATTTCAGCCTTACCAGGGCCATCGGTCTCAACCGTGGTGCCTTCCGGAACGTCACCGCCGGTGTTCGGGATCTCAACCTTGTCGCCAGGCTTGCCCTTGTCGTCATTCCAGTCCGGCTTATCAGCAGGAGCATCCGGATTCTCAACCTCGACGACTACGCGGTCGATCTCGTTGCCGTCCTTGTCCTTGACAATGACAGTGATCTTGTCACCAGGCTTAGCGTCCTTATCGATGTCGACAATCAGGTTGCCGTTGTCATCGATTTCAGCCTTACCAGGGCCATCGGTCTCAACCGTGGTGCCTTCCGGAACGTCACCGCCGGTGTTCGGGATCTCAACCTTGTCGCCAGGCGTACCCTTGTCGTCATTCCAGTCCGGATCCGCATTGGGATCAGGGTTGGTGACAGTGACAGTCACATCGACGTTGTCCTTAGAACCATCCGGGTAAGTCACAACAACCG
>NZ_KV796791.1:0-1126 GCF_001809235.1 Corynebacterium sp. HMSC072A04
ACATTATCGGCATTGTTCTCGGCTTCATGGTCCATTGGTCCGTGGCCACGATCTTCATCATCTTCGCCCTGCTCTGGGCGCTCGCGGCCTATATGCGCTCGGTGATCGTCGCCCGCATGGAACGCGGTTACCTCACCACGCAGCACCTGACTGAGAAGTAGGCCGCAGCGGTGTATATTCGCCCGGAGCTGCGCGCGGGCGCGGCGTTCATCTCACTGTGGGATCCAACCAATCCGCTGATCCGCCGCGCCGGGCGTGTAGTTCCCGCGCTGTGGCCCGCACCCTATATCCAGGGCGTGCGCACGCAGCAGGTGAAGAATTCCGATATCCGCGCGACCATCTATAGCCCGGAGAACCCGCGCGGCGCTGTGCTGTGGATCCACGGCGGAGGGCTGCTCATGGGCCATCCGCGCCAAGACGTTAAACACCTCAAGGAGACCGCCGCGGAAGTCGGTGTCACCGTCATTGCGCCGCACTACCGCTATGCCCCGGAGAACCCCTATCCGGCCGCGCTTGACGACGTCCACTCGGCCCACCACTGGCTCCTCACGCATGCGGAAGATCTGGGAATCAGCCCAGATCGGATTGTCATCGGCGGCCAAAGCGCCGGGGGAGGGCTCGCCGCCGCACTGTGCCAGCGCCTCCTAGATGAAGGCGGAATTCAGCCGGCGGGGCAGTGGCTCTTTTGCCCGATGCTCGATGACCGCGCTGCCTCCACCGACCGCAATCCCATCTGGGACGCGGACTCCAATGCGCAGGCTTGGCGCTACTACACCAACGGCAACCCAGACGCACCCTATGCCGTGCCCGGTCGCCGCGCGGAGTTAGCAGGTCTGCCACCGGCTTGGTTGTATGCGGGGAGCAGTGAGCTTTTCTACGACGAAATTGTGGACTACGCCGAGCGTCTGAAGTCTGCCGGCGTGCCCACGCAATGCGAGGTCGTAGACGGCGGCGTGCATGCCTTCGAGCTGTGGGCTCCCCATACCGCGGTGGCAAAGCGCCTGCTCATGAGTTCTCGCGCCTGGCTGCAGTCGACGCTGGACGCGCTACACTAACGGGCATGCTCTTTCTCCTCTATGGTATTTCCGCGCTGCTGTGCATCGCCGCACTCGTGGCCAAGCTGTAT
>NZ_KV796792.1:0-18741 GCF_001809235.1 Corynebacterium sp. HMSC072A04
CGGCCAGATCTGGACGCAAGCCTCGGCAAGCGATGGACGCAAGCACGCTACCCCGAATTCGGTGACCCACTTCCAGTACTCCCATGATCGGGCTAGACGCAGCCTGCGCGGAACCAAAGAGCAAGTCGCGAAAGCCAAACGCGCTGTTGACGGCGATATCGCAATCAAGCGCAACCGCTATATTGATCTTTCCGCCCCGAATAAGAAGGTCAACTACGCTCTTGCTGCCAAGCACCGAGCCCTAGCCGGAATTAAAGGCTACGAGACCGACCTTGTTAACTTGCCTGCTAACGAGGTGATCGGGCATTACCGCAGGCTGTTCAACATTGAAAAGCCGTTTCGGATGTCCAAATCAGACCTGAAAGCACGCCCAATCTATGTCAGGAAACAAGACTCGATTACAGCACATCTCCATATTGTGATGGCAGCACTAGCCGTGGCTCACCTGATGGAGACCCGCAGTGGTCAATCCATCAAACGCCTGGTGAGAACACTCAAGAAATACCGCAGCTTTCAACTCGTCGTTGGCGGCGAAACCATTCACGCCGCCGTACCACTCCCGCCCGACCTCACCGCCACCATCCAAGCAATCACCGGCCGCGAACTTCCGCACTAAATTGGCCTAAGTCAGGTTCAAGTCTCGTCTCCAGCTCAAAAGGGCCTTTTTCAAGGCCCTTTCTCTCTTTTAGGGCCTATTCGGCGAGGTGGCCCAAGGCGACGTCGATAAGCGCGCGGCGCCTTTGCGGCGGCAGGGGGCGGTCGGTGAGGTGATCGTGGACCCACAGGCCGTCGGCGATGATCGAGGCCAGCACGACGGATTCATCCTCCGAGACAGGATCGGGGAGCCAGCGCCTGTCGACGTCCCTCCACACCTTCTGGAAGTCCGGATGGGACTGTGAGTGGATGGACATGAGCAATTCAATGAGCGGGTCATTCTTTCCCATGGACTCCAGCGCGGCACGGTAGCGCTGGCGTGGGCTCAGCTGGTCTGCCGTCTTGCCGTCGGAGAGACCGACGAGCTCTTCCTCCCAGCGCTCCGCGCAGAGCTTGTGGCAGTCAATGAGCAGCTCGTGGCGGGTGGGGAAGTGGTAGATGAGCCCAGACTTACTCATACCCGTTGCGGTGGCCAAGGAATCGTAGGTCAGTGCGTGGACGCCATCCTCTTCGATGATGGCGAGCGCCTTTTCGAGCGCCTCGACCTTTTTACTAACGCGTGGCATCGGCACCTCCTGAGGTTGGATTGCTGCGGAAGCACCAGCCGGTGACCGCGGCAAAAATGAGCATGACTACGCCGAGCCCAGCGGCGGTGGCTAGGTAGGCGTCGTTATACGCGGCGCCGGCGGCCTCCGCGAGTGCGGGGTTGTGGAGTGCTTCCATGCCTAAGTCCTGGATGTCCTCGGGGAGCCCGCTCTTGTAGAGCATCGGCAGCACTGATCCAGTGACCGCAATGGACAGCAGCGTACCGAATTCATAAGACACTTCCTCCACGCCCGCGGCCATGCCGGAGCGTGACGCAGGAGCGGCACCGATGATGGCAGTGGAGGACACCGACATCACGAACCCCGCGCCGAGGCCAGTGATGAACAGACCAGCCAGGTATGCGGGGAAGACCTCGTGCGTGCCGCCCCACACCACGCCGCCAATGCCCGCTGCCATGGCGAGGAAGCCGCCAGCGATGATGGGCAAGAAACCCCAGCGGTGCAGGTTAGCCCCGCCCAGCGCGGACATCGGCAGCGCCGCAATCGCGATGAGGGAAATGATGAGCCCAGCGTGCAGCGGGGAGTAGAGGTCCACCAACTGCAGCTTCTGCGTGGTGGTCATTTCCAGCCCTGCCATGCCAAACATGGCGCCGGCTGCGGCCAACACGCCGCCGCTGAAGATGGGCGAGCGGAAGATATCGAAGGTGAGAAGCGGCTCCTTCAGTTTGTGCTGGCGGCGAGTGAAGAGGATGGCACCGATGAGACAGGCAGCCAGCGCGCCGCCAATAAGCATGGCGTTGAGATGGGAGCTGGCGACAGACTTGATGACGAGCACCAGCGAAGCCAGCGTGATCAGCGCGTAAAGGGAAGACAAGAAATCCCACTGCTTCGCCGGGTTCGCCACATTAGGCGGGGCGAGGAAGGCGGTGAGGATGAGCGCGATGATGACGATGGGCACGTTGACCAAAAAGACCGATCCCCACCAGAAATGCTCGAGCAAGAAGCCGCCTACCGTGGGGCCCGCCGCCGCGCCGACGACGGCGATGGAGCCCCAAATGCCGATGGCGGTGTTGCGCTCAATCTCATCCTCAAAGGTCAGGCGAATCAGCGCCAGGGTAGCGGGCATCATGATGGACGCACCGAGACCTAGGAAGGCGCGAGCGGCGACGAGCTCCCACGCGCCGGGGGCGAGTGCGGCGGCCAGCGAAGCGATGCCGAAGACCCACAGGCCGATGACGAACATGCGGCGGTGACCGATCTTGTCACCTAACGTGCCGGTGCCTAGGAGGAGGCCGGCGAGCATGAGCGCGTAGGCGTTGATGATCCACAGCTGCTGCAGCGAGGTGGCGTGCAGCTGCTCGGAGAGCTCCGGCAGGGCAGTGTAAAGGATCGAGTTGTCCAAGCCGATCATGAGCAGACCCAAGGAGATGACACTAAAAAAGATCCACCGTCGGGTCGCTGAGGTGCTTAAGGCCTCTGCGGAGGCTTTCGTGTGAACGTCTGTCATGCTGCGAAACTATAGCGAACGGTCGTTACAGTTTCAAAGTCTTGAATGTTGACTTGTTGTTAAAGTCACAAAGTGCGCGTGACGTGAGAAGGCAGCTTTATGGTGGCGAAACACCACCGGGAGGGAGAACACTGGGGTCCGTTAGCGATAAAAGTTAGAGAGGTACAACATGGCACGCAATTACGCCACGCAACTCGTAGAAACCTTGGAAGCCCAGGGAGTTAAGCGCATCTATGGGCTTGTCGGTGATTCCCTCAACCCCATCGTGGACGCGGTGCGGCAGTCCTCCATCGAGTGGGTCCACGTCCGCAACGAAGAGGCCGCGGCATTCGCCGCTGAGGCGGATTCCCTCACCACCGGCAACCTCGCCGTGTGCGCCGCCTCCTGCGGCCCGGGAAATACGCACCTTATTCAGGGGCTTTACGACGCCCACCGCAACGGCGCCAAGGTCCTTGCCCTAGCCAGCCACATTCCTTCCCGCCAGATCGGCTCGAAGTTCTTCCAGGAAACCCACCCTGAGGCCATCTTTCAGGAGTGCTCCGGCTACTGCGAGATGGTCAACTCCGCTGAGCAGGGAGGCGTGGTCTTGCACCATGCCATTCAGAGCACCATGGCCGGCAAGGGCGTGTCCGTCCTCGTTATCCCGGGTGATGTCTCCACTCAAGAGGCGGAAGAGGACACCTTCACCTCCTCCGTGATTTCCTCCGGCCGTCCGGTTGTCTACCCGGACCCGGCAGAGGCCGCCGCGCTGACCCAGGCCATCAACGAGGCCAAGACCGTCGCCCTCTTCGTCGGTGCTGGCGTCAAGGACGCGCGCGAGCAGGTCCTTGCGCTGGCCGAGAAGATCAAGGCTCCCATCGGCCACGCCCTGGGCGGCAAGATGTACATCCAGTACGACAACCCCTTCGACGTCGGCATGTCCGGCCTGCTCGGCTACGGCGCGGCCCACGAGGCTACCCACGAGGCAGACCTGCTCATCCTGCTGGGCACGGACTTCCCCTATAACGACTTCCTGCCGGATGCCAACGTGGCCCAGGTCGACATCGATGGCTCCCACATTGGCCGCCGCACCCGCATCAAGTACCCGGTGACGGGCGATGTCGCCGCCACCATCGAGAACATCCTGCCGCACGTCGATGAAAAGAAGGACCGCTCCTTCCTCGACAAGATGCTCAAGAAGCACTACGACAAGCTGCATCACGTCGTTGAGGCCTACACCTCCGGCGTCGAGAAGCACACGCCGATCCACCCGGAGTACATCGCCGACCTCATTGACCAGCAGGCCGATGAAGACGCCATCTTCACCGTCGATACCGGTATGTGCAACGTGTGGGGCGCGCGCTACATTACTGCGAACGGTAAGCGCGAGCAGATCGGTTCCTTCCGCCACGGCACCATGGCCAACGCCCTGCCGATGGCCATCGGTGCGCAGGCGGCGCACCCGGACCGCCAGGTCATCACCTTCTCCGGCGACGGCGGGCTGTCCATGCTCATGGGCGAGCTGCTCACGGTGAAGCTGCACAACCTGCCGGTGAAGATGTTCGTGTTCAACAACTCTTCCCTCGGCATGGTCAAGCTGGAGATGCTGGTCCAGGGCCTGCCGGAGCATGAGACCGACCACGAGCACGTCAACTACGCCAAAATTGCGGAGGGTGCGGGCATCAAGCACTTCCGCATCGAGGATCCGAAGGACGCGCCGCGCCTCATCAAGGAGGCCTTGGCCTACGACGGGCCTGCGCTTATCGACGTCGTCACGGACCCCAACGCCCTCTCCTTGCCGCCGACGCTGACCTTTGAGCAGCTGCTCGGATTCTCTAAGGCGGCAACCCGCACCGTCTTCGGCGGCGGCGTGGGCCAGATGCTCTCCATGGCGAAGTCCAACCTGCGCAACATTCCGCGCCCGCAGGACTTTTAATGTGTCGGCGTTAGCGCCACACATTAAAAGAGGCCCACGCCGAAGAGATCGACATGCTCGCGGGTTTACCCCCGCCAAGGTTTTATTCCTTGGCGGGGTCTTTGACTGGGATGAGGACCAGCGCGCCAACGAGCAAGACTAGCCCGATGGCGAGCACGCCTCCCCGATCTCCCTGCCCGAGCAGGGAAACGAAGACGCCAAAGAGGAAGGGCGTCAACCACGCCACGGCTCGGCCGGTCGTGGCGTAGAGGCCAAACATCTCGCCTTCGCGCCCCGGCGGGGCCACACGCGCCAAGAAGCCGCGGGCGGAGGCCTGGGCCGGTCCGACGCAGAGACACAGGATGAGCCCGCAGATCCAGAAGGCCGTCGGCCCCTGCGCCACAAACATGATCCCGGCCATGAGCGTCAAGATGGCCAGGCAGGTGAGGATGATGGCTTTGGGGCCCACGTGGTCGTCGATCAGCCCGCCGACCACCGCGCCCAGCGCGGCCGCAACGTTGGCGGCAACACCGAAGATGAGGACGTCGCCAGGCGAAAGCCCATAGACGGATACGCCCAGCACGGCCCCGAAGCTAAACACCGCGGACAGGCCATCGCGGAAGATGGCAGAAGCAAAGAGGAACGCAAAGGCATTGCGGTCCTCCCGCCACAGCGTTCGCACCGTGCGCCACAGCTCGCGGTAAGACTCCGCCACACCGCCCGTCGATTCACCCGACGGCGCAATCTCCGGCACGCGCAGCAACACGGGGATGGCAGACAGCCCAAACCACGCCGCCGAAAGCAGTGCCACGAGCCGAATATTCCAGCCACCCTCCGTGGACAGCCCCAGTCCGCCGCCCTCGCCGGAGACGAAGCCGAAGTAGCAGATGAGCAGCAGTACGATGCCGCCGAAATAGCCTGCCGACCAGCCCAGGCCGGATACGCGGCCCACCTTGTCCTCGGTGGCCACCTGGTTGAGTTGGGCAAAGTAGTTGACCTCCGCGAATTGGATGGTCACCGAACCTACCGCTAGGCCGATGAGGCCGAGCCAGAAATACGCGGGCGCATCATTGCGGATGAAGAACAGGCTGGCCATGACCAGGAAGGTCAGCAGCGACCAGAAGCCCAGCGCGCGACGCCGCGTGCCCAACCGGTCAGAGCGCTGCCCCATCACGGGGGTCACCGCAAAGATCACCAGGCCCGCCACCGTCATGGACCACGACAGCCACTGCGCCGGGGTGAACTGCGAGTCAATCTGCTGGCCCACCGAGTCGGTGAGGTAGACCGAGAAAATAAACGTCACGAGCACCGCGTTGAAGGCGGCCGAACCCCAGTCCCACAGGGCCCAGGCAGCCACGGTGAGGCGGTCAGTGCGTGTCGAGGCTTGCGTCATGCTTCATTATCGTAGGCAAAAACACCTGCCGAGTGGATGGAGTTGCACTTAACGCGACGTCAACTTTTAGGCTCAACGACATGCGTAACGACTACAGCATCGGCGATGTGGCCGGCATTTTGAAAGTCACCACCCGCACCCTGCGGCACTGGGATGACATCGGCCTGCTTAGCCCCCAGTGGCGCACCGGGGGCGATCACCGCCTCTACACCGAAGATGACGTGCAACGCGGGATGGACATCCTGATTTATCGCAGCGTCGGGATTGAGCTGAAAGACATCGCAGTGCTTCTCGACGCCCCTTCCGCAGCCACCCTGGCCCGCCTCCGCGCCCAACACGAGGCCTTGCAGAAGCGGCGAGCCGACGTCGACGCCATGTTGTACGCAGTGGAAAGACTAATTGAGGAGACTGAAATGGATAAGAACCTAAGCCCCAGCCAAAAAGTGCGGAACCTGGGTGACGCATGGCCCCAACTGCAGGAAGAAGCCCACGAGAAGTGGGGAGACAGCAAAGAATGGGCGGCCAGTGCGGCCGTCGCAGATTCGATGGGAAAGAAGGACTGGGAGGAATTCTCAGTGGACCATGAGAACTTTGCGGCCGAGCTAGAGGAGGCCGCGGACGCAGGACTTGAACCGGGCGGCGAGGAGGCGAAGGTAATCGTCGACAAGCACCGCGCCCTCATCGCCCAGTGGTACCCGGTGTCGAGGTCCAAGCAGGTGATCCTGGCGCGCATGTACTGCGAGGACCCGCGGTTTAACGAGACCTACCGCGGTAATGCCGACTATTTGCGTCAGCTGATTGAGGCGCAAGCGCAGGCGGAAGGGGTGGATCTGGACAATCTCGCCTGGGACTAGTCGGTTCACAGCGCACGTACAGACTCCGCTCAGTACCCTTGGAAGCCAGAGTGCAATACTTCTCACCTTGAATGAGATATCCCTGGCGCCACCAGGCGTTAAGAGAAGCGGAGAAAGGACCAAAGCGGGACCATGGATGATTCGAAGGACGTCAAGGTACTTGTCGTCGATGACGAGCCCAATATCGTTGAGTTGCTCACCGTCTCCCTAAAGTTTCAAGGTTTCGACGTACACAGCGCCAACTCCGGCAACGAGGCCCTGCGCATCGCGCGTGAGATCAATCCAGACGCTTACATCATGGACGTCATGATGCCGGGCATGGACGGCTTTGAGCTGCTGGGCAAGCTACGCGCAGAGGGCCTCGACGGCCCCGTGCTCTACCTGACCGCCAAGGACAGCGTGGACCAGCGCATCCACGGCTTGACCATTGGCGCGGATGATTACGTCACCAAGCCCTTCAGCCTGGAAGAGGTCATCACCCGCCTGCGCGTGATTCTGCGCCGCGGTAACGCGGTGGATGACCAGGACGGCGACGCCACCATGACCTATGCCGACCTCACCCTCAACGATGACACCCACGAGGTCACCAAGGCGGGGGAGATCGTGGAGCTTTCGCCCACCGAGTTCAACCTGCTGCGCTACCTCATGCAGAACCGCGAGGTGGTGCTGTCCAAGTCCAAGATTCTGGATAATGTCTGGCACTACGACTTTGGTGGTGACGGCAACGTGGTCGAGTCCTACATTTCCTACCTACGCCGCAAAATTGATACCGGCGATACCCCGCTTATTCACACCGTCCGCGGTGTCGGTTACGTGCTGCGCATGCCGCGCTCGTAGGCTCATCCACTATGAGCGAACCCACCGCGAATATTCAGGCCCCACAATCCGGGGTGACGCTGGTGCGGGATAAAACCCCGCGCCGGCGTATGCAGCGCCCCAAAGCGCTGCCCCTGCGCACGTGGCTACTTGTCCTCATGGTGCTGGTATCGGGGCTTGGCCTGGCCATGTCCTCCCTGGCGGTGTCGTCGATCATGCGCAACGTGCTCTACACCCGAGTGGACACCGAGCTTAACGACGCCCACAGCTCCTGGGCCAGCAACCTCGACGAGTCCTTTTATATGCCGCAGGACGGAAGCCGCCGACCCCCGACGGATTATGTGGCGCTGGCGTACTATCCCGATGGCTCCGTGGTGACCACGCGGCCGATCGCGGCGTTGCCCGATGCACGCAACGTGATCGTCGGTGGGGAACCCACCACCGTGCGCTCGATTCAGGGCGAAACCGAATGGCGGGCCGTGGCCAAACTCCAACGGGATGGTTCCGTGGTGGTCGTCGCCAAAGACATGACGACGGAAAACTCCATCCTGAAAGGGTTGGCGATTGTCCAGGTGATCATCGCGGCCTTGGTCATGCTGATCATCGCGGTGGTGGGCATGTGGCTGATCCACCGGGCGCTGCGGCCGCTGCGCGTGGTCGAGAAAACGGCTTCCCAAATCGCGGCGGGCAACCTGGACAAGCGCGTGCCGGAGTGGCCGCTGCACACTGAAGTGGGGCAGCTTGCCGCAGCGCTCAACGTCATGCTGGGGCAGCTGCAGAATTCCGTCGTCGATGCGCAGGAAAAAGAACAGCAAATGCGCCGCTTCGTCGGCGATGCCTCCCACGAGCTGCGCACGCCGCTGACCAGCCTGCGCGGCTACACGGAGCTGTACCGCTCGGGGGCTACCCAGGACGCGGAGTTTGTCTTCAGCAAGATCGATGCCGAGTCTAAGCGGATGTCGTTGCTCGTGGAGGATCTGCTGGCCCTGACGCGCGCGGAGGGCTCACGCCTGGACATGCGCGAGGTTGACATGCTGGAACTTGTGCTGTCAGTGGGTTCCTCGGCGCGGGCGGCTTTTGCGGGCCGCACCATCAACGTCAACAACGAGGCCTCCGGGATTCCAATGGTCAACGGAGACCCGGATCGCCTACACCAGGTATTGCTTAACCTGGTGTCCAACGGTATCCGCCACGGCGGCGAGGAGGCGTCGGTGACGCTGACCTTGCGCGACGACGAGGAGCACGTGCTTATCGACGTTGCCGATGACGGCAAGGGCATCTCCCCCGAAGACGCGGCCCATATCTTTGAGCGCTTCTACCGTGCAGACACCTCGCGCACCCGCGATACGGGTGGCTCGGGTTTGGGCTTGGCCATCGTGAAATCACTCGTCGAGCAGCACGGCGGTTTAATCTCCGTGGATTCGGAGCTGGGCAGCGGCTCGGTGTTTACCGTCCAGCTGCCCAAGGCGGCAGCTAGTGCCTAGCTGCCGAAAGGTAGCAGTCAGCTCTTAGCTGTCGCGGCGGCCATCCTCGTCCGTGCCGAGGTGCTGGCGGATGCGCGCGGCGGCCTCGTCCATGGCGGCGGGGTCGGTGGCGTCGGCAGCGAAGGCCTTGGCGAAGTCGTAGTCTTCCATCTTCTCGGTGGGGAAGAGGTGGATATGGGTATGGGGAACGTCGAAGCCAGCGATGATGTAGCCCGTACGCGGGGTGTCGAAGGCCGTCTTGATGGCGCCACCGATCTCCAGGGCGATCTCGTTGAGGTGTGCCCAGGTTTCTGAATCGAGGTCAGTCCACTTATCGACCTCCTCGACCGGCACCACCAAGGTGTGGCCATAACGCAGCGGCTCGATGGACAAAAACGCCACGCACTTCTCGTCGCGGTACACAAAGCGAGCAGGCAGCTCGCCCTCGATGATCTTTGTAAATACGGAAGACATGGCCCCTAGGCTACCGCCAGTTAAGATAGACGGCATGCGCATTCTCGTTATTGGCTCGGGCGGCCGCGAACACGCCCTGCTCACCGGCCTGAAAGCTGACCCTTCTGTTACCGATCTGCACATTGCCCCCGGTTCCCCGGCGCATAAGATGCAGGCCACCGTCCACCCGGAGTATTCCCAGGTGGACGATCCTGCACGCATGACGGAGCTGGCAGTGGACATCGCAGCGGACCTCGTCGTCATTGGACCGGAGGTGCCGCTGGTGAAAGGCGTGGCGGATGCACTGCGTGAGCGCGGCATCGCGGTCTTCGGGCCGTCGGCAAGCGCGGCACAGATCGAAGGTTCCAAGGCCTTTGCTAAGGACGTGATGGCGGCCGCCGGCGTGCGCACCGCCCGCGCGGAGCAGCTCGCCCCCGGCACCAGCGATGAGGACATCGAGGCCGCCCTCGATCGTTTCGGCCCGCACTTCGTGGTTAAGGACGACGGCTTGGCCGGCGGCAAGGGCGTCGTGGTGACCGAGTCCCGCGACGCGGCCCGCGCGCACGTTGATGCGGTTCACGCCGTGGGCAACCCGGTGCTGCTCGAGTCCTTCCTCGACGGCCCGGAGGTCTCCCTGTTCTGCTTGGTGGACGGCGAGACCGTCGTCCCGCTGCTCCCAGCGCAGGACCACAAGCGCGCCTACGACAACGATGAGGGCCCCAACACCGGCGGCATGGGCGCCTACACCCCGCTGCCGTGGCTGCCTGCCGACGGCGTCCAGCGCATCGTCGACGAAGTCTGCGTCCCCGTGGCTAAGGAAATGGTCAAGCGTGGCACCCCGTACTCTGGCTTGCTGTACGCCGGCCTGGCGTGGGGCAAGGAAGGCCCAGCCGTGGTGGAATTCAATGCCCGCTTCGGTGACCCGGAAACGCAGGCGGTGCTCGCTTTGCTGAAGTCTCCGCTCGGAGAGGTCCTGAATGCCACCGCTACCGGACAGCTAGCGGAGCTGGCGCCGCTGGAGTGGGAAGACGGCTATGCCGTCACCGTGGTGCTGGCCGCCGAGGGCTACCCGGCTTCGCCGCGCAAGGGCGATCCGATTGCCTCGCCGGATCTTGATGATCCCACCCGGGTTCTGCACGCCGGTACCACCACGGGGGAGGGCGGCTACGTCTCCAACGGTGGTCGCGTCCTCAACGTTCTCGGTCGCGGTGCCACCCTCGCTGATGCCCGCGCAGCCGCCTACGAGGTTCTCGGCGGCATCGAGCTGGAGGGCAGCTTCTTCCGCACGGACATTGCACTGCCGGCGGAGAAGGGGCAGATTAGCATCTAATCCCCTGATAATGCCTCCTTTGGGGTGCGGCGTGGAATAATGAGCGACGTGGCTGAAAAGAAGAACATTTCCAACGTCCTGTCCGCTCGATACGCCTCCCCAGAGATGGCTGAAATCTGGTCCCCGGAACACAAGATTATTCTGGAGCGCCAGCTGTGGATTGCGGTGATGACGGCGCAGAAGGATCTTGGCGTCGACATCCCTGCCTCGGCTATCGCCGCTTACGAGGCGCAGGTTGAGAACGTCAACCTCGCCTCCATCGCGGAGCGTGAGCGCGTTACGCGCCACGACGTCAAGGCGCGCATCGAGGAGTTCAACGCCCTAGCCGGCTGCGAGCACATCCACAAGGGCATGACCTCGCGTGACCTGACGGAGAACGTGGAGCAGCTGCAGATTCTGCGTTCTTTGGAGCTAACCCGCGATAAGGCCATCGCGGTGGTTTCGCGCATCGGTGAGCGTGCCGCGCAGTACCAAACGCTGGTGATGGCGGGCCGCTCCCACAACGTCGCTGCCCAGGCCACGACCCTGGGCAAGCGTTTCGCCTCCGCTGCCGACGAGCTCCTGCTGGGCATCGAGCGCGTGGAATCGCTGCTGAGCCGCTATCCGCTGCGCGGCATCAAGGGCCCGATGGGCACCTCGCAGGACATGCTCGACCTCATGGGCGGCTCCGAAGACAAGCTCGCCGCGTTGGAGACCCGCATTGCGGATCACCTGGGCTTCTCCCGCGTGTTCAATTCGGTGGGTCAGGTTTACCCGCGCTCCCTCGATTTCGATGCCGTGTCGGCGCTCGTTGAGCTCGGCGCTGGGCCTTCCTCGCTGGCCACGACCATTCGCCTGATGGCCGGCAACGAGACCGTGACCGAAGGTTTCAAGGAAGGCCAGGTCGGCTCCTCAGCCATGCCGCACAAGATGAATGCCCGCTCCTGCGAGCGTGTGGGCGGCTTCCAGGTCATTCTGCGCGGTTACCTGACGATGGTGGCGGATCTGTCCGGCCAGCAGTGGAACGAGGGTGACGTGTTCTGTTCGGTGGTACGCCGCGTGGCGCTGCCCGACGCCTTCTTCGCTATCGACGGCATGTTTGAAACCTTCCTCACCGTGCTCGACGAGTTCGGCGCTTTCCCGGCCATGATTGACCGCGAGCTGGAGCGCTACCTGCCGTTCCTCGCCACCACCCGCATCCTCATGGCGGCGGTGCGCGCGGGCGTAGGCCGCGAGACCGCGCACGAGGTCATCAAGGAAAATGCTGTCGCCGTGGCGCTCAACATGCGCGAGAATGGCGGGGAGCAGGACCTGATTGAGCGCCTGGCTGCCGATGAGCGCCTGCCGCTCGACGCCGCCGCCCTCGAGGCCGCGCTGTCGGACAAACACGCCTTCATCGGTGCTGCCGAATCGCAGGTAAGCCAGATCCTGGGCCGCATCAAGGCGATTGTTGACCAGCACCCGAAGGCCGCGGCCTACACCCCGGGCGAGATCCTCTAGCCCACGCGGCCAGGGGGGCATCCAGTGATCTGGGGCGACCGGGCGTGGTACGTTTTCGCAGACAATCCCTCTCAAACGCGAGTTTTCGGGGCGCTATTTACGAAAACGTACCTCGTTGGCCCGGTCCATGTACGTTTCGATCAAATAAGGTTGCCCAGATCGAATTTTCTGGTCCCTATTTGATCGAAACGACCAGACCTAGTCACGTTCTGCTTTATCCGGCGCGTTGTCCGCGCCCTTCGTTGCGGACTCGATGGCGCTGCGGGTTGTACCCCAGGCTTGTCGGGCGCGGTTGGTTACGGTTTCGCGGGCTTCTAAGGTGCGTTGCTGCGCAACACCAGCGGCTTCGCGGGCCATGTTGGTGCCGGTGGCAGTCAGCTCGCGGAAGGCATCGATGCGCCGGACGGGCTCTAAGCCCTCGGTTCCTTCGACAGCAAGGTTGGCAGCGTCGGCGAAGTCACGCAGTTGGGCAAAGAAGTGGTTGACCTCCGCTACGGCGCGGGGAGAGTTCCAGTCGATGGCTTTGCGCAGCGTCGAGAAGCTGCCCAGCTCGTGGGCAATGTGGGCGATGCTGGTGAGGTCTTCCAACAAACGAGCGGCGCGCCTCTGCCGCGCCCGAGCAACAGCCGCGGCGTAGTCTTTGGCCACCTCGCCCTCCACGGCATTGGCGCGGCTGAGCTGAAGCACATACATCTGGTTCTGCAGTTGCACGGTTCGGGCAAGCTCGTAGAACCACGAGCCTGCGTCGTCGTTAGTCTTCTGGAAGGTCGCGCGCACCTTCCCGGGCGAAGTCTTTGACCTCGCCATCGTCTCCGCCACGGCCCGCAGGTGTCGCAGTACCTGGCCTTGCAGCTTAGCCAGGTCCGCAGTGAGGTGGGCGATGGTTGCCCACTGCGTATCGGTCACTTCAGCGGTGTCCTCGAGGACGAGGGCGGCCTCCGCCAGCATCTCCGCGACGCCATCAATCTCACCAGCCAGCGAATCCTTCTGGAAGCGCAGCACCTCATCGAGCTTGGCGTCGATATGCTCCAGGTAAGCCTGCATCTGCTCCATCTGCTTCTCGACGCCCGCCTGCTGCATCATCGACGCCAGCACCATCGGAGCCGCCGGCGTGAGCAGGCCGGCCTTCTCAAACTGCAGGTGCTTCAGCAGGCTTCCACCATTGCGCGAAGCAACGCCGCGGCCGACATCCTTGGTGCGGATTACACCGGCGCGGATATCCCCCGGCTTGATGCCCATGCGCTTGAGGTACGCAGCGGACTCAGTATCGAGCTTGAGCCACCGTCCAGATTCCTTCTGGTAGTCCTCGATACCTGCGAGCACCTGACTCGCGCGGCGGAGGAGCTGGGGAGTGACGGGAGAGAGCTCCGCCTGGTCGGAAAGCCGTTTCAACTCGGATTCGGGGCCGATAACAAGTGCGCCTTCCTCACCGGTAATGACGGTTAGCTCGGCGTCGCTCTCAGCCATTAGGCCATCCCGGGGAGGCGCAGAACCGGCAGCTCAAAGCCGCCGAAAGAGGCGCCGTTGGAGGCGAGGTAGCCGCCGATCACCAGCACGGTGAGCACCGTCATGACGCCGAGGACCGCCGCGCCCGTGGACGAGGTCTGCTGCTGCGTCGTCTGCCCCGGAATGGGCAGCTCGGGCACCGGCTGGATGCCCTCCTGAGCGCCGCGCCCGCGCAGCTCCTCTACACACTCCGCGAAGGACTGCGACTGGGCGGCGTTGAAGGCGTTGACGGCTTCCTTTTCTTGCATCTGGTTCTCCGCCAAGGCGGCGCGCAGCTTCGGGCTGAAGTCGCTGCCCGTCGACAGCAGGGGAGCTGGGCCCTTCTCGGCCCGGGCCGCCGCTGCATTGATGGAGTACTCGGCGTCTTCGGGCAGCAGCACCGACTCGTCTGCGACGAGCTCTTCCGGCGCAGACGCACCGACCATGATGATGAGCATATCCGCGCCCGTGTAGCCGGCCTTGCTCAGCGCGGCCACCGTCGCCGCATAACCCGGTGCCTTGCTGATGTCGCGCGAGGTGTACGCGGAGAAATCAAGCTTCGGGAACTGCGCTTGAATCTGCTCCGAGGTTGCCTTGATCGTGGCAATGTACCCGGCCCGAACGTCGCGAGCCAGCGCGCGGTCTGATTCCGACGCCGATATGGTGCACAGCCATTGGCCGTGGGCGGATTCGCGCGCGGAGACATCGGCGGCCTGCGCCGCCGGCACGCTGAGGGCGCCGCATACTAGCGCGGCGGTGGTCAAAAGGGAGGTCACGCGAGAGTGCACGGGCTTAACTCCTCAAGCTTGGGACGTATCTTGAAGCAGTCTAGACGGGTCTAGGATGTATGTCATGCGTCCAGAACTTTCTTCCTATACCCACATCGCCTCCGGCAAGGTGCGCGATATCTACGAAATCGACGACAACACCCTGCTCATGGTGGTCTCCGACCGCATTTCCGCCTATGACCACGCCCTTGAGCCCGCCATCCCGGACAAGGGCCGCGTGCTCACGGCGACGTCGAAGTTCTTCTTCGACGTCATTGATTTTCCCAACCACCTCGCCGGCCCGCTCGATGATGAGCGCATCCCCGAAGAAGTCCTCGGCCGCGCCATGGTCGTGCAGAAGCTCGATATGCTGCCCTTCGAGTGCGTCGCCCGCGGCTATCTGACCGGCTCCGGGTTGAAAGAATACAAGGAATCCGGAAGCGTGTGCGGCGTCGAGTTGCCCGAGGGACTCACCGAGGCGTCCCGCCTGCCCGAACCCATCTTTACTCCGGCCACCAAGGCCGAGCAGGGCGACCACGATGAGAACGTTTCCTTCGACGTCGTTGTGGACAAGCTCGGCCGCGAGCCCGCCGAAGAGCTGCGCGAGGCCACCCTGCGCATCTATGCCACGGCCGCCGCGCTGGCGGAGGAGAAGGGCATTATTTTGGCGGATACGAAGTTCGAGTTTGGCGTCGACAAGCACGGCACTTTGGTCTTAGCCGATGAGGTCCTCACTCCGGACTCCTCGCGCTACTGGCCGGCCGATACGTACGAGGAAGGCAAGGTTCAGCCTTCCTTTGATAAGCAGTACGTGCGCGATTGGCTCACCAATTCCGGCTGGGACAAGGAGTCCACGCCGCCGCGGCTGCCAGACGACGTTGTCCAGGCCACCCGCGCGCGTTATGTTGAGGCCTTTGAGCGCCTGTCCGGAACCACTTTTTAAGGAGGCTGAATGAACGCACCGATTGCTGCTAAGCGCCCGGTGACGCGTGAGTTTCACGGCCGCAGCTTCGTCGATGACTACGAGTGGCTGCGCGCGAAAGAAGCCCCGGAAACCCGGGAGTACCTCGAGGCGGAAAACGCCTACACGAAGGAGCGCACCGCACACCTGGAGACCTTGACGGAGAACATCTTTACCGAGGTTAAGTCCCGTATCAAGCAGACGGACATGTCCGTGCCCCAGCGCCGCGGTAAGTACTGGTACTACGGCCGTACCGAGGAGGGCAAGGAGTACGGCTACAGCTGCCGCATCCCGGTGTCGGAAGGCTCCGATCCGTGGACCCCACCGACCATCCCAGAGGAGGGTGCGCCGGAAGGGGAGCAGGTGCTTCTCGACGTCAACGCGCTCGCCGAAGACCACGACTTCTTCGCCCTGGGTGCGTCTACGGTGAGCGATTCCGGGGACTTGCTGGCCTATTCGGTCGACGTGGCCGGCGACGAGCGCTTTGAGCTTTTCATCAAGGACCTGCGTTCAGGCGAGCTGTTGGAGGATCGTCTGGAAGGCATCTTCTATGGTGCGACGTGGGTCGGGGAGGAATTCATCTTCTACACCACCGTGGATGACGCGTGGCGGCCGGACACCGTGTGGCGCCACCGCGTTGGCACCCCACAGTCGGAGGACGTCGTGGTCATGCGCGAGGAGGATTCGCGCTTCGGCATCGGCGTGGGCACGACACGCAGCGAGAAGTACATCATGATTGTCTCCGGCTCGAAGACGACGAATGAGGCGTGGGTGCTCGAGCAGGACAACCCGGAGGGCGATTTCCGCTGCCTGTGGGCGCGCGAGACCGGCGTGGACTACGACGTCGACCACGCCGTGGTGGGCGGCACCGATTATTGGGTGGTCACGCACAATGCCACCGGCCCCAACTTTGCCTTAGGTTACTGTCCTGTCTCCGATGACCTTCCAGCCTTGCGCGAACTCACCGTCCTCATGCCACACGATGACACAGTGCGCATTGAGGGCGTGGATTGTTACCGCGACCAGATCGTCGTGGGCTATCGCCGCGGCGGCATCGGTCGTGCGGCGGTGATGGACGTGCGAGAGGGGTGGACGTCGTTAAGCGAGCTCAACTTCAACGAGGAGCTCTACACCGTCGGTGTAGCCGGCAACCCGGAGTGGGATGCGCCGGTGCTGCGCGTGAGCTATACCTCCTTCATCCAGCCGGCCCAGCTCTTTGACTACCGCGTGGCTACGGGGGAGTACACGCTGCTCAAGGAGCAGGAAGTTCCGGGCGGCTACGACAAGGACGAGTACGTGGCCTACCGCGTGTGGTCTAAGGCTCCGGACGGGACGGAGGTGCCGGTGTCCATCGTGCACCGCGCGGATCTGGACCGCACGCAGCCGAACCCGACGTTGCTGTATGGCTACGGCTCCTATGAGGCGAATATGGACCCGTATTTCTCGGTTTTCCGTCTGTCTCTTATGGACCGCGGCATGATTTTTGCCATGGCGCACGTGCGCGGCGGTGGTGAGATGGGCCGTAACTGGTACGACGACGGCAAGATGCTGGCCAAGAAAAACACGTTTACCGACTTCATTGCGGTGGCTGATGACCTCATCGCGCGCCGGGTGACCACGCCTGACACCTTGGTAGCGGAGGGCGGTTCCGCCGGTGGCCTGCTCATGGGCGCGGTGGCCAACATGGCACCGGATAGGTTCAAGGCCATCGAGGCCAACGTGCCGTTCGTGGATCCGTTGACGTCTATTCTGATGCCGGAGTTGCCGCTCACCGTGGTGGAGTGGGAAGAATGGGGCGACCCGTACCACGATCCGGAGGTCTACGACTATATGGCCTCCTACTCGCCGTACGAGAACATTGCGCCGCAGAAGTATCCGAATATTCTGGCGCTGACCTCGCTTAACGACACCCGCGTGCTCTATGTGGAGCCGGCGAAGTGGGTGGCTAAGCTGCGCGACGTCGCCACCGGCGGCGAGTTCCTCCTCAAGACTGAGATGGCCGCCGGCCATGGTGGTGTGTCCGGCCGCTATGCCAAGTGGCGGCAGGCGGCATTCGAGTATGCGTGGCTGATTAACCAAGCTACGGGGGCGGAGGCTTAAGCATCACCCCCGCTCGGCGCGCGGCGGCGCGGTGGCTGTGCGATAATTTTTCTTATGCATGGCCACCTTTTGGTTTCGATTTCCAGTATCTTCGACGACACCCGAAGGCAGGCCGCTGACCTGCTGGAGCAGTTCGATAAAGCGGATATCCCGGTGTCCTTGCTCGTAGCGCCACACATCGATGGCAATTGGCATCTAGCTAAGGATGAGTCGACGCGATCGTGGTTGCGCGAACAAGCGGAGGCCGGCCGAGTGCTTATCCTCAACGGCTTTGATCAAGCAGTGCAGGGCCGCCGCGCGGAATTCGCGAACCTGGATGCACACGAGGCGCGTCTGCGTCTCAAGGGGGCGACGCGGCAGATGGCAAAGATCGGCTTCGAGCCCACCATCTTTGCGCCGCCGCGCTGGCGTATGTCGGAAGGCACGCTCACTGTCCTTCCCGAGTTCGATTTCGACTTTGCTGCCTCCACCCGAGGTATCCATGATTTGCGCTCTGGCGAGCTCCACCAAGCCCGCAACCTGTCCTTTGGTGAGGGTTTTGGTTCTGCGAAGTGGTGGCGCCGCAACATCATCCGCGCCGCGGAGCGCTCCGCCGAGCGCGGCAATACCGTGCGCCTGTCCATTTCGGGACGCAACCTTGATGACCGCAAGGTTGTTTCCGATTTCCTCAAGGCTGCCGAGCGCGCCATGGCAGCAGGTGCCCGCCCCGCCGACTATTCCGTTTTCACGCACGCCGAATAGCCCACCAACCTCTTTTTCTTTGGGGTGTGGCCGAATTAGACGCGGTGTAGGTTTGTGAACCCGTCGGGTGTGCTGGCTGCGTGTTTCACGAGCGCAATCCCCGAATTGCGGTAGCGGACGTAGGTTTCAATTGCCCCACCCGCAATCGGAGCGAGAAAAGCCTCTCTTATGAGGGGCTTGACCTGGCTGAGCAGAGACGAACTTAGCGAGTATTCCGGCGTCGCGGGTCAGTGAGTTAGTGGCAGGAAGCTCCGTCAGTAATGCTGGCGGGTGTCCGGCTGCACTGTTGGCGGCGTCTA